>SLMC01000257.1 GCA_007133745.1 Kiritimatiellia bacterium | reverse complement strand
TTGCCGCGCAAGGCGGGCTGTGGCCCGCAACCCAGAGGTCAGAGGACAGATGTCAGAAGTCAGAAATTAAGACCTTAAGAAACTGACCTCTGTCCTCTGTCCTCTGACCTCTTGGCCTGGATTACCGTGAAATGCCTCGCTAAATTTTCTTGTTTTTTACAGCAGAACGGTTTGATTAAGGCGCTAATTGTCCTCCCGCCAGCGCAGAAACGTTAACTCTCTGTTGACGTATTGAGCGATGCACCAGACGCGGCTGACTGTGCCGTGCACATCGCCTGTTGCCGTGATGCGGAAAATTTGCGAATGGGTGGTCACATGTTTTTGCAGCGTGGCGCGGTCGGCTTCCGGTACGCGGTCGAAAAAATCGGCGAGCGATTCGAAGGAGGTGTCGATTTGCTCGCCTTTTTCGTCTGTCCAGCCCTGTCGTTCGGCCAGAACGGCTTCCGCCACGAATTCATCGACGCCGGGCAGGGTCATGAGCACGCGTCGCGACGCGGCGTTGACGTTGACTTTTCCGTCTCCGTACACGGTGAGCAGATCATGGATGCCGGAAACGACGATGCGATCTTCCTCGGAGTCGTCGGGGTTCAAGACGCCCCCGAACAGAATGGCACGGTTGAATCCGCGAATCAGCAGCAATTCCTCGACCGTGTCGAGCGGGCCGTTCTTGGCCCGGTAGGGCGGGTCGAGCAGGGCGTAGTAGTCTTCCGTTTCAGCGCCATGCATGCGAGGGATGTCGTCGCGATCAAGCCAGTCCATGAACGAATCGATCAAAACCGGCCACAATCCCAAATCCTCCGTGATGCCGCCCACGTCCAGTATCCGTTCCCAGTCTTCGTCGGTTTGCAGCCGATTGACATTGCGACGGGCCGGCTCGGGCACAATATCCACCGTAATCGTGCCATCGCCCAGCGCGTCCTTGAAATTGCGAACTGCCAACCCTTCGGACAGACTTTTGGCCGGTTCGTACCAGCGATCCTCTTCCATGTCCCTGTTCTGCCGCATAGCGTCGCTTTTGATCAGGAGCAGTTCGGCAATTTCCATGCCGGACCGGGTCAGGGCCTGAGCTTTGGTCCGGTTGCGCAGCCATAGGGTGATTCTGGATTCGACATGGGCGTCGAAGGTCATGGACACGACCAGCACGGACAGCAGCCCGATGGCCCACAGGACCAGGACCAGCGCGCTGCCCTCGGTTCGAGGCGCGCAACGGGGCCTGTCCGCCGAACAGCGTTTGACGAATGTATGCGGTTCCATATTCGATTCCAATTGGTTCACGTGTTTACCGCCACGACAGCGGGGCGACCGGTATGCCCAGTACCCGTTTGATTTCCATCGGAGGGTCGTCTTTGTCCGGCGGTTCCACGTACAGGGTCAACTCCACCGCCGTAGGCAGTTGATTGGTGTGTTCCCATTGATCTTGCCACTCGATCTCGTCGTCGACCATACGGTAGGCCGCCCGGCAGTTGAAGCCGACGATCCGGTCGGACAAATAGATAGGGGGCAGATCGTCGGGTTCGAAATCGTCCATTTGCCCGAACACCTGCCAGGCCGTGACGGCGGCCGCAGGCCGCCCGTTCTCGTCTTGGCGCACGGAAAACATGACGCGATGCGGGCTGCCCGCGAACGGCTGGTCTTCGCCGATCAGCGCGGCGCCCAGCTTGACCCAACTGATCGTGTCCGAATCGCGTCCGTGCATCCCGCCGTCCTCGTGCTGAAATCCGTACAGCGCGTCGGGCCGGCGCGTATCGGGATAATAGGCCGAACGCAAGGCCATGATCAATTGGTCCATGACGAAATCGCCGCGTTGCAGGGTGTCCGCCATGGCGGCGCTTCGGCGCCAGCCGCCGATCACGACGGTGAAGGTCATGGCCGTAACGGTGGAGACCAGCGCGAGAATGCCGACGGCCAGCATGACTTCGAGCAGCGTAAAACCGCTCACCCTGTCGAGCGCGTCCGTTTCGCCTGCGTGTGTTCTGATTGACGTCATTGGGCCCTTGTTTCGGAAGAGGTTTTCAATCGGCGACCGTTGACTGTATTGACATCGTTGACCTTAATGACCGTTCTGTTGCCAATCTTCCGTGTTTTCCGCGTATTCCGTGGTTAAACTTCTTCTTTCGCGACCTTCGTTGCCTTCTGTTCAGACAAAAATCCCGTTCCCGTTTGTTTTGTCCCTTTTGGCGAAGCGGCATCCGTGTCGTCCGTTATTCAATTTTATCCCGCACCAGAAGGTAGCGTACCGTTTCTTCGCGGGCTTGGCGGTTGCGTGACGACCAGGTCACGCTGGTGCGCACGATGAAGAGGCCCTCGTCCTCGGTTTCCTCGATGCGTCGCTCGAAAACATGTCCGTTGTCGAAATCGTGGGGCGGGACTTCCAGTTCCATGGGATCGTCCGTGACCAGCAGGGGAAACAGAACCTCGGCCTGTCCGAACGTCCATTGCGCGTCCTGATATTCCTTGGACATGCGGATCGAGGCCATGCAACGGGCCGCGCCCGTCAGCAGGACCGTCATGCCGAAACTCAAAATGAGTATCGCCAACAGCGTTTCCACAAGCGTAAAGCCTTTTTTCATTCGTTCTCCGTTGTTGCCGAGGAAAACCTATCGACATCGACGAGGATGGTTTGCCCCTGCTCGTCGCGCAGGCGTAGGCGATAGGGCACGCAGGTTCCGTTGTTGCGATAGAGCGCCTCGGCTTGGCCGTCGGTCGCCTGCATCCCTGTCTCGCCGATTTCCACCCAGTCGATACGTACTTTGTCCAGGGTTCGGGTCTTGCGCGCTTCGCGACTTCGTTCCGTCAGCAGCGCCATCGTATGGGCGTCGAGATCGAAAACCAGGACCAGACTTTCCTGGTTCAGTACGGCCATGCTGCGAGCGTAGCGTCCGAGCATGACCGTTTCGCGGGCGGCCGCGCGCAGGCGGCTGCCTCTGAGCGAGCGGCCCACCATCGGGAAAACGATGGCGGCCGTGAACCCTAGAATGGTCATCACCATGAAGAGTTCGACCAGCGAAAACGCCTGTATTCTGGTTCGGTCCGAGTTCATGTCCAAGGCGGCGGAGCCGCAATCCAAGTGTAATCGCATCTTATGGGAACGGGCTTCGTCTGCAACCTATAGTTTGGGAAAACGGGTTTCAGTGTTCAGGTTTCAGAATTTTCAAAAACCTGAAAGCCGAAACCTGAAACCAATATGCCCAAGCAATCGGAAGCGGTTAAAACATAAGCGAAAAAACGTATGTCTGTTCGGAATGGCGCTAGTTGGTAATATCGTCTTCCGTACCCATTTGCCGGTCGGGTCCGGCGGAGCGCAGCTCGAAATCTACGGTGCCTTTGCGCGAATAGTCGAATCCGGTTCCCCAGGAATCCGTGAGAACGTCGCCTCGAATCAGGGGCGGCTGGTCGCCGAGCGGTCGGGTCAGATCGGCCAGCGTATCGGGCAATTGGCCTGTCGACAGCTCGTACATTTCAATGGCGGTGCCGATGTTCTTGATGCTCGTGCGCGTCGCGATGATGCGCGATTCCTGGCCTTTGCCCCGGAGATTGATGACCACGACCGCGGCCAGGACGCCCATAATGGACATAACCAGCATGATTTCGATGAGCGAAAAGCCCGACCGGGCCGACAGACGTTTCCCTGTGTTTTTTCGACACTGTTTCATGATGCGATCTCCTTTCGTGTTTCGTTCTCTTCGTTGCCTTTTGTTCAAGTCTTTCAGGCGCCCAGTCCGCTGCTAAGGGTGAAGACGGCCATGAGAATGGCGACGGCAATAAAGCCTACGACGACGGCGACACCCACGATCAGAATGGGTTCGATCGCCGTGATGAAAATTTTCAGGTTGCGGTCCAGCTCGTTGTCGTAGCGGCGCGCGATATGCCGAAGCGCGCTGCACATGTCCCCGGTTTGCTCGCCGACGGCCAGCATGTCGGTCAAGATGGCCGGGAAGACTTTCGAGGCCGCCAGAGGGGCGGAAATGGTTGTGCCGTCGGCGACGCGTTCGCGGGCGCGGTTGATTTCACGGGCGACGACCGCATTGCCGACCACATGTTCCACGATGCCGAGCGCCTGAACGACGCGTACGCCGTTGGTCATGAGCGTTTCCAGGGTATGGGCGAAATTGGAGAGGACGCCCGAGGCGATAACGCCCCGAACCAAGGGGAGCTTGAGCATGGCGCCGTCGCGCCACAGGCGGCCGGCCGGGGTTTTGAAGGCTCGCGAGGTCAGAACCGCGCCAATGACGATGGCCGCGACGATGAAAAGACCGTAGCGCAGCATCCAGCCGCTCAATCCGATCAGCATGCGCGTGGACAGGGGCAGCGCGCCCTCCATTTGTGCGAAGACCTCTTCGAATTTCGGGAGCACGTACACCATGGCGAAAACGAGCGTTCCGAACCCGAAGAACAGAACGATAATCGGGTAGATCAACGCCATGACGATTTTTTCGCGGGTTTCATGCGCGCGCTCGTAATGACGGACCAGACGCTCGAGCACTTCGCCCAGAGATCCGCTCGCTTCGCCCGCCTGGATCATGCTGACGTAGAGGCTCGGAAAGGTTTTCGGATGCCGGATCAGGGCGTCGGACAGGTTGGCGCCGCGCAGGATCTGGTCGCGCAGGTCGGCGATGATGGCGTCGCCGGCCTTGCCGGTTTGGCGGTTGGCGAGCGAATTCAGGGCATGGCCCAGTTTCATGCCGGACGCCAGCAAGTCGCTCAGTTCCGTAGTGAACAGCAGCATGTTGCGCATGCCCATGCGTTCTTTGCGGCTCTTCCAGGTGATCCATGGCCGACGTGTGTTTTTTTCGGAGGCGGCGATCGAAATCCGGTCCGAGACGGTCACGGGAACATGTCCCAGACGTTCGATTTGAACGAGGGCGCTGCGCCGGTCCGGGGCTTCCACCTGGCCTTCGGCCTTTTCTCCCGTCCGTGTTCTGGCGGTATAGACGTAAACCGGCATCAGTCGTTCTCCTCGGTCACGCGCAGGACTTCTTCGATAGTGGTGACGCCGTCCAGCGTCTTGATCCATCCGTCGTCGCGCAGCGTTCGCATGCCCTGGCTCGACGCTTTCTGCCGGATGTCGCCGGATGCGCTGCGCGCGACCACCATCGCCTGAATTTCCTCGGTGACTTGCAGAATTTCAAAGATGCCGAGTCGCCCGTGAAACCCTGTTTTTATGCATTTTTCGCAGCCGACGGCGCCGTAAATTTTCGTGGTGGAGTCCACGTCGGACGGGAACCCGATTTCGCGGAGAAAAGCGGGATCGGGCTGGACGGGCTGCCGACAGGCGGTGCACAGCCGCCGGACCAAACGTTGGGCCACGATGCCTTCCACGGCCGAGGCGACCAGGAACGGCTCGACGCCCATGTCCAGCAGTCGCGTGAAGGAGCCGGCCGCGTCGTTGGTGTGCAGGGTGCTGAACACCAGGTGTCCGGTCAGCGAGGCCTGGATGGCGATTTCCGCCGTTTCCAGATCGCGGATTTCTCCCACCATGATAATGTCGGGATCCTGCCGCAAAAAGGAGCGCAGCGCCTTGGCGAAGGTCAGGCCGATATCGGGCCGCACAAGGACTTGGTTGATGCCGGCCATTTCGTATTCGATCGGGTCTTCGGCGGTCATGATGCGCACGTCGATGGTGTTGATTTCGTGCAGGTAGGCGTAGAGCGATGTGGATTTGCCCGATCCCGTGGGGCCGGTAACCAGAACGATGCCGTTCGGTCGGTGAATGATTTTGCGGATCAGTTCGGAATCGCGCGGGCTCATGCCCAGGTGCGAGAGTTCGACAAAGCCTGTCTTCCCCCGCAACAGGCGCAAGCTAATGCTTTCACCATAGACCGTGGGCATGGTGGAGACGCGAATGTCCACGTCTTCGCCCTCGACCCGCAAGCCGATGCGCCCGTCCATGGGCAGGCGTTTTTCCGCAATGTCCAGGTTGGCCATGACCTTGATGCGGGAAATGATGGCGGCCTGAAAACGCGCCAGTTGCGCCGGAACCGGCGTCTGATGCAGCGCGCCGTCCACGCGGTAGCGAATGCGCAAGCGGTTTTCCATAGGCTCGAGATGAATGTCCGTGGCGCCCTGCCGACAGGCTTCGTAAATAATCTGGTTCACGAACTTGACAATGGAGGCTTCCTGATCCAGTTCGTTCAGGTCGGCCTTGGCCAGCGTCTGATCCTGGCTCACCTCGAATCGGTCGTCCTGCATCATGCGGTCCACGGTTTCCGCGCCGACGCCGTAGAATTTCTTGGCGGCCTGGGCAATGTCGGCAGCCGGACTGAGCGTCAATTTCACACGGGTACCGGCCGCGAGCCGCAAGGCGTCCGCCAAATCGGTGTCGAGCGGGTCGTTCGCCGCGACGGCGAGCGTGCCGTTTTCGAAGGCGATCGGGATCACGTTGTATTGGAAGACGACCTTTGTGGAGAGCCGTTCCAGAACGTGCGGTTCCAGTTCGACCTCCTCCAGGCGGACGAACGGCAATCCGAGCGCCTGGGCCAGCGCTTCGAGAAATTGATCCTCTCGGGCCAGGCCGCGATGAACAATCTGTTCGGTGACGCTGGTGCCGTTGGCGCGGGAAGCTTCCACGACGGCACGGGCGTCTTCCTCGCCAAGCAGTCCGGTCCGCGCGAGAATGCCTTCAAGGCTGGGCAGGGATGCGTTCATTGTTCCTTTCGGTTTCGAGCTTTGTCAAGGTTTCCTCGCCTCGGTTTTCCACGGCCCATTCGACTTGGCGGGCCACGCCCATCAGAATGCTGACGTCGTCTTCCGTCCAGGCGCCGCGCGAGAAAATCCGTCTTAGTCCAAACATCATATGGTCGGCCTTTTCCGGTTCCATGAACCCGACATTCAGCAGCATGGCTCGCCACAGGGCGACCATGCGCTCGCGCAACGCGGCGGGCGCTTCCTCGGATTTTTCGCGGGGCGGTTCGTAGAGGTCGGCCGCAACGAAAATTTCGTAGCAAAACACCATGACGGCCTGGGCCAGGTTCAGCGAGCGATAGGCTGTCGTGGTCGGAATGCGCACGATCTGCGTGCACAGGGCCAGTTCCTCGTTGTTCAAGCCGCTGTCCTCGCGTCCGAACACCAGCGCCACCTTGCCTGTTTGCGCCGATTGCAAGGCGCGCGGCGCCCATTCGCGGGGCGAGAGCGCATGCCGGCGGTACAGTCCGTCCCGCGCAGAGGTTCCCATGACGGCGCCGCAGTCTCCGACGGCCTCGGCCAGCGAACCGCATACTGTGCGGTTCTCCAGGATATCGGAAGCGTGGCAGGCCATCCAGCGGGCTTCGTCTCGGATCTGTTTCGGATTGACCAGCGTCAGGTCGGACAGGCCCATGTTGGCCATGGCCCGGCAGACCGAACCGATGTTGCCGGAATACAGCGGTTCAACCAGAACCACCCGTATATTGGTTAAAAGACTCTCAGACTCCATGCCGTGCGCCTTTCCGATTCAGTAGCATCCCATAGGGCTGCGGAATGTTGGAATACTGGAATACTGGAAAGATGGATACCCTTTGCAAATCAGAGGATTGCATTTTCACCTTCAGGTGTTGCATCCATCGTGACTTGCACATTGTCCCGAGTGCGAGACATACGTTTTGGCCTTCTATCATTATTCCAACCTTCCATCATTCCATTGTTTCATGGGATGACAGTGTTTCCGCTTTGTCCTACCAACGCATCCAATCGTCGTTTCCGGTCAATTCGATCAGGCGTCGCTCAATGACGGCCTGCCGGTTTTCTTCGCGCTTTTCCACAAGCGTTCGCAGTTCGTTGACGCCGCGCGAGAGCGCTTCCAACTCGTCCTTCATTAAATCCTGCTTGATTTCGAACGCTTGCGCAAGCACATCCTGCAATTCTTTCAAGGCGTTTTTCCGAGCCTCGCCCTGCGCCTTGCTTGCGGCTTCGGCCAGAACTTCGGCCCGGTGTTCGAGCCGATGCTGTCGCATGAGCTTTTCGAAGAGGGCGGGGTTGTTCTGTTGCGTCTTGAGCAAGCTCAATCCCTTGTGCACCAGGTCGGTCAGGGCTTCCATGGCGCGGTCGGGACGCGTGGCGCAGGCGTTTTTGATTTGCTGCATGTCGTTTGGGAAATGTTGATGGAGAAAACGGAGCGTGGCATCGCGGTCCGCTTCGGGAAACCGCGCGAACGTCATGCGCGAGACGTAATCCCAGTCCGGAAGCGGTGGCGGCAGATCGGGTAGAGACCGGGTTGGGGCGGCTTCGCGAGGGTGCGTTTCGACCTTGGCGGCTCGGGGCGGCGTGTCCGAGGGGGTGGCTGGGCCCGGCCCGCGCTCCGCGCGGGCGACGATACAGGTCAAGGCGCACGTTGATGCGCAGACGACGAGGCGTATGGCGATGTAGGCGGTTTTCATGGGGTTCCCCCGGGCATGAATGAAGCCGACGCCATGGCGTCCGGCATGTCGAGTTGCATCGAAAAGGCGAGGCGGTCCAATTGGCTTCGCAAGCGTCCTGCCGTGTTGCGGGGCCGGGATTGCGCCTGCGGGGCAAGGTGCCGATATCCGAACGTTTTCATATCGAGCGCCAGGCGATGTTGCAAGGCGAGGATATCCCTGTCCATGTCCGAAGGGATGACGGTTGCGCTCAGGGTCGCCGAACCGGTTTCGACGCCAGGGGGCAGGGGCTGAAAACGAAGGATAAAGGCAAGAATCAGGGCGAGCGAGGCGACAGCCCACGGCCAGCCAAACACGGGGAGTCGGTTTGCGGCGCCGGAGGCGTGCTGCGCCTGTTCGGCCAGGATTTCCGCCGCGCGAAGGCGCGTGTCGCGAAGAACGGCGTCCGACAAATCGCGATTGCGCGCCTCGGCGCCCATGCGTTCCAGACGGTTCGCGACAGCCTGACGCGCCTGACAGTCCGGGCAGTTCGCGGCATGCGCGACGTTCGCGGCCCGGTCGGCCGGACGGGTTGTGTCCTGCAGCAGCCGCTTTGCGAAAGCTTTGCACGGGCCGTTTTTCATGGCGTATCCTTCAAGGTTCGCTTCATTTTTTCCAATGCGTTGCGAGATTGCCAGAGCACGGTGCCTAACGGGCGCCGCACGATGACGGCGATTTCCCGGAAGGTCAGTCCTCCGTAAAAGCGCATGGCGATCACATCCCGTTCGCGCGGCGCGAGCGCTGCCACGGCAGCCTGAACACGGGCGGCCGACTCGTTTCGGATCATGACGTCCAGCGGCGACGCCTGACTGTCGGGCTTGTCCGAGCCTGACACGGGCGCGTTCGGCTGTTCGCTTTCCGGCGGCCCCGTTTCGAATTTGCGATGGCGCGCGAAATCGATCGCCTTGTTGCGGGCCACCCGGTAGAGCCAGCCGGAAACGTTTTTGTCCGGGTTGACATGCCCGATGCGCCGGACCAGTTCCAGAAAGCAGTCCTGAACGATGTCTTCCGCCCATCCGGAATCGTTCAGCAGTCCGAACACATAGGCGCGCAAGCCCCGGCGATGCCGCGCGAACAGACAATCGAAAGCGGTCAGGTCGCCTTGCAGCATGCGTCGAACCAAGTCGGCGTCTGTTTCGGAATGGGGGTCGACCTTGTTCATGGAATACTACGGTTTTGCGACAATATTATTGGGCTGAACGGGGAAATAACAAGGCCAGTCAAACAGATTTCGGCAGGAAAGGCAATCGAAGTATGTGAGTATGTGAGTGCGTGAGTTTGCGAGGATGGATTTGCCCAAAGTGGTGCAGACGTCCCGCAATGAAGTGGGCAAGAAAAGATTAAGGCGAAAGATTATATTGTAAACACTTTTAATTAAGCGTATTACGTCGAATTAAGCGTATTACGTCGTTTGTTAAAAATTTGCGATATAAATAAAAGTGTCGGAGTGTCCCTTAGCGAGAAAAGGGAAGGTGTCATAAAGTCTCTTCAGGAAAGGTCTGCGGAGGCGGGGGGGGATATGCTAAGGCGGGCATTGCCCATCAGAAAGTGTGCGGGTAGTTGAAAACGTCAACATGATGTTAGTGCCTTAATCACGCCGTCCTGCCGGAAAAAACAAGACATTGGAGGCGTGATTGTTTGTGAGTGTGTGGGTGCGTGAGTGTGTGGGTGAAAACTCACATACTCACAGACCCACATACCCACACACTTGGGTTGCGGGCGAAGCCCGCCTTGTGTACGTTGTGATTGGCGGCATTGCCTCCATCCTGCACGGTGTACGACGAAGACGCAGAACAAAGAGCCGGAGGATATCGTCGCTAACGCGCCGAATCCTCAGCGCTGGCGTTCGGACAGACAGATGATAAGAGATATCATAACAGCGTGTACGCAGCCTTGCGAGTGGCCCGCGCTTCGTGCGCACATCCAAGGCCGCTGTCCGGAGACCATTCTCGCCCGTGCGGAAAAACGCTTGTCATCGGGGCCGAGATATGATTGTGTTGGCAAGCAAATTCCGCAGAATTCACGCACACCAGCGAAAGGAATGAGAATGAGCGCTAAAAAACAATCGACCGCCCGCCCGTTTGACGAGATTTGGACCGAACTCGAGGAGCGGCACGGCTGGAAAATCCGTGTCGACGAGTTCCCGGCCGATCCTGCCATCAGCCGCTATCCGTTTGTCTTTTCCGATCCCGACAACCGCCGTGCCATAGCCTTCCGCGAGCAGAACAAGCTCGATGAACTGCTGGAAGGGGCGGAAGACGATTGGGAGGCCCTGCTGCGGCTGCGGCACTGGACGTTTGTCAATATGGTCAATCATACAAGCGCCGCCTTGCCCTTGCGCGAGCCGTTCAGTGCGCTGGACCCGTTCGCGCTGGTGGCGGCCAGCCGTTCCGGCGGAACGTTCTGGTGCAGTTTCTTCTCCATGGTCCTAGTCGCCGCCTGTTCGTCTACGGGATTCGTCTGTCGCAAGCTCTCGATCGACAGCGAGCATACGGCCGATGAAAAAGGCAATCATCACGGCGTGGTGGATGTCTGGGTGAGCAAGTTTCGCAAATGGGTGCATCTCGATCCGAACTACGATCATCATTGCGAAAAGGATGGCGTGCCGCTGAACCTCGAGGAAATCTGTCAGGTCTGGCTCAAGCAGAAGGGCGAGGGTATGCAGTCGGTCATCGGCCCGGAACGTCGGACGATGCCGCGCGCACGCGGCGGACGCAAGGGCGCGCCGGAAGCCTGCGGCTATTTCTGGCATCTGATCGAATGCCGGAACGATGTGTTCCGGCGCGACGGGGACGGTTCCCTGGGCCAGGCGGTCTTGCTTGTGGACGAGGCGCGCAAGCATCGGCGCTGGACGCAGGGCACGCCGCCGAATACCTTCGAGAAGCGCGGCTACGCCAACGGGTCCCTCATGGTTACCGAAGATTACGCCGACGCCTATCCCGATGTGAATGCGGTGAAAATCTCCCTGCAGCCGCCACACAAGATGCCCTACTACTGCCGCGCGCAATTCAAAACGCCTTTCTCGCCGTTCTTCGATCACTACGAAGTGCGCGTGAACGGCGGCGCGCCCGAACGCGTGGACGGCATGGAGTATCCGTGGCGGATATGGCCGGGGACCTGTTCGCTCGAAGTGCGCGTAGTGGATGTGGCGGGCCGACGCGGCCAGCCGTACCGGATCGCCGTGACGGTTGAAGAGGACGCGTCCGTGTCGCCGCGCTGGCCGTGGCCGAAAGAGGATGCTCAGCCCGTGTAAGGCGGCGGAAGCGCAATAAATGCCTTAATCAGGAGGCGTGATTGTTTGTGAGTGTGTCAGTGCGTGAGTGTGTGGGTGAAAACTCACACGCTCCCAAACCCACATACCCGCACACTTGGGTTGCGAGCGGCAGCTTTCTTGCGGGGGGGGGAGGGGACGTTTTAGTGAAACGCGTATGCGGATGGTCGGGCTGGGCGTTGCTGTTGACCGGCGTGGCTTCGCTCATGCTCGAGATG
>SLMC01000045.1 GCA_007133745.1 Kiritimatiellia bacterium | reverse complement strand
GGAAGGATGGGTTACCAAGGCGGACGGGGAGGCTATGATCCGACTTCATTGCTTTGGCCAATTGATCGCCAACACTGACATGCATTGGGGCAACCTCAGCTTTTATCTGCCGGACCGGAAGCCTTTTCCACTGGCTCCAGTCTATGATATGGTTCCGATGCTCTTTCGGCCGAGCGCCACGGGGGAGGTGGTGTCCCGAAACTTTCAACCATCCTTACCCAAGCCGGAAGACCGGAAGGCCTGGTTGGCCATGCACCCCTATGCGGTCGAGTTCTGGCAGCGCCTAAGCACCCGCGAGGAGATTTCGGAAGATTTCCGGGAGATTGCCGCAAATGCGGCACAAGCCTTGGGGCGGGAAATAAAGGATGAGGGATGAAAAAAAGCCGAAGCGCTCGCGCGGGAAGACGATCAGGCCGCCCAGCCCTACCGACCCATCGAGACGCTGCTCAAGGCCCAGGCCGAAACCTATACCCGATTCTGGGATCGGCGCTATAAGTACTTCAAAATCGAAGTCGAACGCATGGGCGAGGATGTCCTGCCCGTGATACCCAAGGACATTGTCTTTGTTCAGGACTGTTCCGCCAGCATGACCGAACAGATTCTGCACTTCTGCAAGGTCGGCCTGTCGAACAGCGTGGCCCGGCTCGGCCCGGACGACCGCTTCAATATCGTTAAGCTGCGCGATACGGTCGAGTGGGGCTTCCCCGGCTGGGCCCGCAACACTCCGGAAACCATGGCGCAGGCGCACGCCTTCATCGACGACATGCGGGCCGAGGGCGGAACCGATCTCTATCGCGCCATGCAAGCGCTCCTGACCCTTGAACGCCAACCCGGCCGACCGACGATCGCCCTGCTAATCTCAGACGGACATCCAACGGCCGGTCTGACCGCCAGTACGGACGTGATCGGCCAGTTTACGCGAGCCAACAACGGGCGCGTCTCGGTTTACGCCCTGGGCACGACGCAAACCGCCAACATGTATCTGCTCGACCTGATCAGCTTTTCCAATCGCGGCGAAGCCATGGCCGTCACCCGCGGACGCTGGGGCATTCCCGACGCCATGGTCCGCTTGACCGAAGGGGTCGGCCGACCCGTGCTCTCCGACGTACGCTTCGTCTTTTCCGACGATGCCCAGGCCGAAGTCTATCCCGTCCAGACCACGCACCTTTTCAAGGATCGGCCTCTGACCCTGTACGGCCGCGCCCCGCGCGAGGCGAACCGCATCGTGTTCCAGGCGGTCGGCCGGGCCGGCGACACCCAATGCGACATGATCTTCGACCTGTCCCTGGAGGGAACCGAGGAAACCGCCGGCCGCGACCTTCGTCAAACCTGGGCCGAACAGAAAATCTATCATCTCATCTCCGACTACGCCCGCCGCCGCGATCCGGCCCTGCTCGAAACCCTGCGCGAAACCGCCCGCTCCTACCGCATCCGAGTCCCCTACCAGGATCGCCTGTAGCGTTGTACGGGAAACGGAACACAAGCGACAAACCCGAGTGTCTTAAAAGAGATTTTTTTAACGGAAGGCAAAGAAAGGGGGAAAAGTCCGTAGTCCTTGGTCCTTGGTCCGTAGTCCCTGGTCCCTAGTCCGTAGTCCCTGGTCCCTGGTCCTGGGTCTAAGAATTAAAGAACCACGGAATACGCAGAAAGCGCGGGAGAGGGTACCTTCGTGCGCCCATCCGCAAGCTGCGCATTCGGGAAGGTGAATTCGTATGTTCGCGCATTGGTGCGTTCGTGGAGAATGGCCGAACGCCTTGACGTAGGGTGGACTTTCAGTCCGCCCATCAGGAGACCGACTGAAAGTCGGTCCTACGCTACGCTGCCGCAAAAGAACGAGGACGACGGCTTCATTGCCGCATAAAAAAGAGGCACACCATGAACACTCGCTGGACAATAGCCTTGTTGACGACAGCGCTGATGGCGGCAACCCGCGGCACAGCCCAACCCGCTCCCGCGCAAACCGAAACGGAAAACGACCCGGCCCAACTGGAAATCCGGATGCTTAGTCTTTCGCCCACATTCGGAGGTCACCCCATTGAAAACAAGCCTCTGAAGGAACAGCTTGCAACCATGCTCAACATCTCCTGGCCGCCCGGCTCTTATGTCAGGCACATTCCGAGTCTGTCTCTGCTGGCCGTCAAAAACACGCCCGACACGCTTCGTCTTATAGAGAAATTTCTTCAGTCGAAGCGTGTCGCGACCATGCAAATCGAGGTGCAACTCGATTTTGTCGAATACGACATGAAAGACATCGACGCCCTGGCCCGCGCCAACAAGCTGTCGTCCGTCTCCCTCCTCGCGCTTTGGGAAAACGAACAGGCCAAGCTCCTGTACTCCCCGCGTGTCGTCACCCAAAGCGGACAGGAGGCGACCGTCAAGGGGGTCACCGAACACATTTATCCGACCGCTTTCACGATCGACCATCTTTCATCCACCAACGCGACGGGCACAGCCGTCCTCGAAGGCGTTGTCGGGCCCAGCGCTTTCGAAACCCGCGAAGTCGGCGTAATTCTGGCTGTATTGCCGGAAATCAATGCCGAGGGCAATTTGATCAACCTGACCCTGACCCCCGAAGTTGTCTATCCGCCTGCTTGGAAAGATTATGGAACCGTGCAGCGCACGGCCGATGGCGGCACAGTCGAGCTAAAAGTGGAACAGCCGTTTTTTCACACGCATACGCTGACCACGCAAGTCATGCTCTCCGACGGCGCGAAAATCCTGATCGGCGGCGGCATGAAAAACGAAACCGGCGACAAGGCCGTCTATGTTTTTGCGACCGCGCGGGTCATCGATGCGAAAGGTCAATCCTTTGAAGAGGACGATCCCGTTATCCGACAAAAAATAGGTAAGGCTCAATTCATGCGAGACAGCGATTCCCGCCCGGCAGACGCGAGCAACCCTGATGCGCTTGAATTCCGTCAATTCAAGGTGCTTGGGTCCATACGAGACGCATTTTGGTCTATCCATGACAGCGCCATAACCGAAAAAGATTTTTTAAGTATATACGGTCAAGTCGAATGGCCGCAAGGATCGGACGCCATCCTCGATAACGCTTCCGGGCAG
>SLMC01000077.1 GCA_007133745.1 Kiritimatiellia bacterium | reverse complement strand
TACGCCCCCACTGAGGATGATCCGGCGCACCTTGACCACCTTGGGCTGAACCTGGTTCAGCCCGTAGCGCATCACCATGCAGGGGGATTCCAGAAGAAGCCGGGCCATAACCCCGGGATTGGCCAATATTTCCAATCCTGCATCGAGAATCTGCGCCCGTGCATGGGGTAACTCCACCGCGTTTTCCCCCTGGAAAAATCCCAGCAGGGTGGCGCCGAACGCCTCCACCGGCAGTGCGGCGGCCAAATCCGTCAAGCGGTCGGCGGTTTCCGCGAATCCGGTCCCGCTCAATTCCGCCAGGCTCTTGACATAATTGGCAAAGCCCACCGTACCGTTGCGGACGCAAACCATGAGCATGGTCCGCCCATCGGGGGTCGAGAGGACGTTCATGCTCTCGTTCTCCGCCATGACTTTCGCCGTGCAGGGGAGGTTTCCCGTAAAAGAGGTTCCCGCCGAGAGGGCCAGTTCCAGCTCCCCGGCTCCGGCGCCGACCAGGACCGATTGCTGATCACCCTCGGGGGCCGCAACCGGAGTTCCCGCAGGCAGCCCCCCGAGGAGAGCGCTGCCGGCTTCGGTTAGCCGACCCGCCACCTGGCCGGCGGGCGCTACGCGTGGTACCGCTTCCTCAAGGGGACGGAAACGGTTGCCTGCGAGGGCATCCATTTTGCGACACTTCTCACGATCAATCTGCCCATCCTCCCCTAAATTGCCGAACATGCCGGAGGCGTCACCCGGACCGACCACCCATTCGCCGGTGAGCTTGTGCACGATCGAGCCGGAGGCGACGTTCACCCCGGTCACCTCTTCCCACTTGGCTTCCGAATCGCGCATGGCGCTCAGAATGTGACATGCCGTCCAGCGCGCCGGAATATGCTCGCCGAAGGCCCCGGTTAATTCCCGGCTCTCCGGAACGCCGCGCGGATCGTTCCACATGTCGCACCCCCATGGTTTTTCACCTGTGGCATTTTTGCGCACCATACAGTGCATATGGGCTGTAACCCCGATCGCCGCTACCTTTTCAAGAGGAACCGGAAGCGCTTGGCGCAGATTGGCCATAGCCTTTTCGAGGGCATCCGACCAGTAATGAGCATATTGCTCCAAGCGTCCTTCCGGACGGCCCGGTATATAATTATGGGCGTAGGCGGATTCCCCCACAGCCAGAATATGGCGCCTCTCGGGGCTCCACAAAATCACGGAAACACCCTGAGTGCCGGCATCGACTCCCAAAACTTCACGACCCGTTAAGCGCATAGCATCACATGCTCGAACGACACGGCATATTCTATCCTTGGCATACCTCCGGCATGTACCAATAACCCTATTTGCTGCGCAAGCATAATTTAGGCCAATTTTTTTTCAACCGCCGCCCTAAGTCTTACGGACTTGATGCCATATCCCATTGTACACGCTGAAAAGTTTCTCGAATAAACACTGACATGATGGGCAAGGGAAATTCATTCATAGACGGAATCAGAGAAAAACGTCTGAAAAACCGGGGAGAAACGCCATGAATACGGAATCAAGCTTTTACGATCAGGCCACGCAGCGCAATTTGGGGCTTTTAACGGAAGACGAGCAGGCCATGCTGCGACGGTCCACCGTGGCGATCGCCGGTATGGGCGCGGTCGGCGGGCATTACCTGATCGCTTTGGCCCGGCTGGGCGTGGGCCGTTTCGTCATTGCCGACCCGGACATCTTCGAAGTGGCCAACTTGCACCGCCAGGCGGGCGCGTTCAAGGATACGCTGGGCAAAAGCAAGGTCGAAACCATGGCCAACATGGCGCGCGAGATCAACCCGGACATCGAGATTCAGTTGTTTCCTTATGCGCTGGACGAGACGAACATCGACGCTTTTCTGGTCGAAGCCGATTTGGCCCTGGACGGCATCGACTTCTTCCAGATCGACGCGCGGCGGGCCCTGCACAATGGCGCGCGGGAAAAGGGCATCTACAGCATCACTTCCGGTCCGATCGGATACGGCGCCTCGCTGCAGGTTTTCGGTCCGCGCAGCATGACCTTCGACCGCTACTTCGGCATTACGGACGGCATGACACGCGCCGAACGCATCGCGGCGTTTGCCGCCGGCCTCATTCCGAAGCTGAGCAAGGCGCGGGCGATGGATTCCTCGCGCATCGATTTCGAGACCGAAAAGGGTCCCGCGCTGGTTTCGTCCATCATGCTGTGCGCGGGCATCGTGACCAACGAGGTCATGCGCATCCTGACCCGGCGCGAAGCGCCGTTGTGCGTGCCGCATGCGCTGTTTTTCGATCCTTACGCCCGCAGCTACACCCATGTGCGGCGACCGCGCAACCGCTGGATCGACCGCGTGGTCCGCTATTTCGCCTTTCGCAAGTATCCCAGCCTGGTTCGACTGCACGAAACCGAAAAACGCGCTTTGGGCGCGGCATAACCAAGGAGGAACACCATGAGCAACGCCGCCGACACGATGATGCTGAACAACGGAACGAACGATGCCGCCGGATGCCTGACCGATGATGCCATGCTGGACAAAATCGACAAGGCCTACGCCTCGCCGCCCTGGTGGTACGACATACGCGGCTTTTTCATTCTGTGCTTTTCCTATCGCAGCACGTTGCAGGCCCAGATCCGCTTTTTCGGACGCAACATGGGCGCGCGTCATGCCGAAGTGGCCGTAGGAACAGGCACGTTGCTGAGCATCATTCTGAACGTCCGCAAAATGCTGCGCCGTCCGAAAGTGGCGATCGAAGGCGTGGACTATGCCGAAAGCATGCTGGCCGGCGCCCGCAAGACCTTTGCCCGCCATCCGTCCGTGTCGCTGAGCCGACAGGACGCCGCCGCCATGAATTTCGAGGACAACACGTTCGACACAATGAACATCGCCAACGCCATTCATTGTTTCCCCGACGTGGACGGCTCCCTTCAAGAAGCGCTTCGCGTGCTCAAGCCCGGCGCGACACTGGCAGTCAACGCCCTGCTGTATCCGCGCGGACCTCGCCTGCTACGCCATATCGCGGCACGCATCAACACATGGGGCATCCGCAAAGGCATTCTGGTCACACCCTTCGAACAGGACGACATCCGCGCCCGGTTCCGCG
>SLMC01000281.1 GCA_007133745.1 Kiritimatiellia bacterium | reverse complement strand
AGCGGAAGCTGGCCGGACGAGAACAGGCGGGGAATATCCGAAAGGAAAATGGGCGTGTAATCGCCGAGCCCTTCCTGAATGATTTCACGCACGTTCGAGGAGATGAAAAACGTGTTGATGCGGAAATTTTTGGTCAGCTCGCGCGCGGCGTAGGGGGCGTCGCCCTGGGTCAGGAGATGGACGATTTCCGTATCGACCAGATCCTTGCTGCGGCGGGTCAGCGCGGCCACGAGATTGCCGGGCTGGGCGCAGCCGGTGCCCACGAACACGCGTTGGCCCGGGTTGATGCGGGCGACGGCCTTGTCGGCGGAAAGAATGCTGTCTTTGTACAAGGTTTGCCAGTTGGCATCCCACGCGATGTTGGCGGCGTTTTTCATAGAGGCTTGGCATCCAGATTCAGGGTTATGCGGGCGTCGGCGGCAATCGATTCGCTGCCCATTGCTCCGACAATGAAGGGATTGATGTCCATCTCGACAATTTTCGGGAAATCCGTGACCAGTTGACTGATGCGCTGCAGGGCGCCGGCTATGGCGGCCAGATCGACCCCCGATTGACCGCGCACCCCCTTGAGCAGGGCGAAAGAACGGGTGCTTTCCAGCATCTGCATGGCTTCGTCATGCGTGATCGGCGCAATATGGAAGGTGACATCCTTCATGACTTCGACGAAAATTCCGCCCAGCCCGAACATCAGCATGGGGCCGAACTGCGGGTCGCGGGTCATGCCGAGGATGACTTCGCGACCGCGCTTGCACATTTTTTCAACGTACACGCCTTCGATGCGGGCGTTGGGAACGCGTTCGCGGATGCGCAGCATCATCAGGTCGTACGCGTCGCGAACGGCATCGGCGGAATCCAAGTTGAGTTTGACTCCGCCCATGTCCGACTTGTGCACGACGTCCGGCGAGGCGATTTTCATGGCGACGGGAAAGCCGATGCGTTCGGCCGTATCGATGGCCTGGTCGACATCGGCCGCGAGTTCGCCCGGCGCCACGTTGAAGCGGTAGGCGCGCAGAATCTCTTTGGCTTGCGCTTCGCCCATTTGGCTTTGGCCGGTGCGAACGTGGCGGTTGACAATGCGTTCCACGCGGCGGCGGTTGACCAGAAAGCGCGTCAGGACGCGCGGCGGTCGGCGCAGCCATTCGGCGTAGTCGCACATGGCCTTGAGCGAGGCTACGGCCCGTTCCGGCGAGGGATAGTCGGGCAGGCCGGCGGCGACCAGTTCGTTGCGGCCCGGCATGACGTCCTCTCCGCCCATGAAGGAGACCAGGATCGGCGTGCTTCCGTCGGCGTGCGCGGCAATGGCCCGAGCGGTCTCCGCCGGATGCGTCATGGCTTGCGGGGTGAAAATAATGACGATCGCATCGACGGATTCGTCGGCTTGCGCGGCTTTGAGCGCGTCCACATAGCGTTCCGGCGGCGCGTCGCCGAGTACGTCGATCGGGTTGCCGACGCTGGCGGCGGCCGGCAATTTCTTGCGCAAGGCGGTCGTGGCGCCCTGGCCCAGCGTCGTGATGGTCATGCCCGACTGCTCCACGGCGTCCGCCGCCATGATGCCCGGTCCGCCGGCATTGGTAATGATCGCGACCCGATTCCCTTCGGGCAGCGGCTGCATGGCGAACGCCGTGGCATAGTCGAACAGCTCTTCGAACGTGTCGGCGCGAATGATGCCGGACCGCTGAAAAGCCGCGCCGTAGGCGATGTCCGCGCCTGCCAGACTGCCGGTATGCGAGGACGCCGCCTTGGCGCCTGCTTCCGTGACGCCCGATTTAAGGACGACCACCGGTTTGCGGGCGGTCGCCGTTTCCGCAGCATGCAGAAAGTCGCTTCCTGACAGGATGCTTTCCAGGTAGCCTACGATCACGCGCGTTTCGGGGTCTTCCGAGAGCGCCACCAGAAAATCGTTTTCGTTGAGATCCGCCTTGTTGCCCATGCTCACGAGCTTGGCCAAGCCGAGGTGACGGCCGGCCGCCCAGTCCAGAATGGCCGTGCAAATGGCGCCCGATTGCGAGAACACCGAGATGTTGCCGACGGCCGGCATTTTCTTGGCGAACGAGGCGTTCATGCGGTGATGCGTGTTGATCAGGCCCAGGCAGTTCGGGCCGAGCAGACGGACGTTGTTCTTTGCGCACAGGCTCTGGATTTCCTGTTCCAGCCGGGCGCCGGCTTCGTTGACTTCCTTGAAACCGGCGGTAATGACGCATATAGCCTTGGCGCCGGACTCGATTGCGTCGTCGACGGCGGTCTTCACCAGAGTCGGCGGTACCGCGACAACCGCCAAATCGACTTTGATGCCGGCATCCGCGATGCGGGGCAGGCAAGGGATGTCGAGGATTTCGGTTGCGGACGGGTTGACCGGGATCAGGCGGCCTTCGAAACCGGCTCTTTTCAGATTGGCCAGAATTTCGTAGCCGACTTTGCCGGGAGAACGCGATGCGCCGATGACGGCGATGGTTTCGGGATAAAGCAATGATTTCAGCATGTGTTTTCAACTCCGCATCGGAAGAATGCTCTAAGGCGGGCTTCGCCCGCAATACAAGTGTGCGGGTATGCGGGTTTGGGAGTATGTGAGTTTTCACCCACCCACACACTCACGCACCCACACACTCGCAAACAGCTTATTCGGCAGGGCGGCGTGTTAAGGCGCTAACACGGGCTTCGCCCGCAATCCCAAGGTTAGAACTGACAGGGTTCAGGTTTCAGGAAAGCAAGAATACGTGCGTTTGCCGAACTGGGTCTATAGCAAAACAAAGTAAGGTACAGATTTTTTTGCGGAATGCAAGTTTTTCTTATCGGTTATCATTGAACAGAAGGCAACAAAGGCTCGGAAGGAAAGCTTAACTGTGGAGAGCGCAAAAAATGATGAAGTAATGAAGAAAGTGAACAGCGAGAGGTGAACGGGGTACGAACAAGGGAAAAGTTCTTGCGCCTTTTTGCGGCTGAACGTTTCCGGACCCCAACGGGGTCATGCATCGCAGCCCGGCGCAACGCGCCGGGTTGAACGCACAACAACCTCATCCGACCCTGAAGGGGTCGCGCAACACGAACGAAACGGAGGTAGAGCCTGTCCGAAAAGGTGTTT
>SLMC01000389.1 GCA_007133745.1 Kiritimatiellia bacterium | reverse complement strand
CACGATCCAACTAAAGCCCAAAGTCAAGGATACGCAACCCCCACCACCACCGCCGCCGCCACCGCCGCCTCCTAAACCCAGGGAAACAGTCAACTTGACCTATCATGGACTTTTTACGCGGCCCGACGGACGAACCGTGGCGCTGATCGAAGACTCCAAATCGAACGCCCGAAAATTCTATCAACCCGGCGACACCCTGTTCGGCATGACGGTCGGCCCGATGAACTTCGCCGCCATGGAACTGACCGATACCGACAGCGACCCTGTTTCGCTGCCGCTCGGTCAGCCCCGCACATTCGAGGACGGACGCCATGCCCCCTGATCCCGATACCGCTCCAAAAAAGGAAAAACGCTTTCTGACCGACCAGATGATCCTCAATCTGGCCCGCATGTTCGTGGAGAAAGGTCTCGCGCGGCGCGATCAAATCGACGAGCTCAACACCCGCCGCGCGCTGACAGGCGAAAGTCTCGACACGCTGCTCGTCAAGGAAGGCGTGGTGTCGGAAACCGACATTCTGGAAGGCATGTCCGAACTCTCGCGCATTCCTTTCCGGCATATCGCCGACATGTCCATTTCGCGCGAGGCGGTCGCCCGCGTATCGCCGCGTGTCGCCTTGCGCTACAAGGTCATGCCCATCGCCCTGCAAGGCGACAAGATCACTCTGGCCGCCAGCCGGGTGCCGACCCTGGGAACCGTGGACGGCCTGCGCATGGCCCTCAACGCCGCCATCGACTGGATTTTGTGCTCGGATTCCGACATCACCCGCACCATCAAGCACTTTTACGGGCTGGGCGCGGAAACCATCGACCACATGGTCGCCTCTTCGCGTGAACCCGATATTGAAATCGAAGGCAAGGACATTTCCGTGGAAACGGCCGACGAAGGCGTCGTCAAGTTCGTCAACCAGCTCATCTCCGAAGCCATTCGCATGGAGGCCACCGACATCCATGTCGAACCTTTCGAAAACCGGCTGCGGCTTCGCTACCGCATTGACGGCATCCTCCAGGACATCCCCGTGCCCAAGGGCGTCGTGCAGTTGCGCAAGGCCATCGCCTCCTGCATCAAGATCATGGCCGAAATGGACATTGCCGAGCGCCGCAAAACACACGACGGCCGCATCAAAGTCCGGAGCGGCAAGGAAGAGTTCGATCTGCGCGTCTCCGTGCTGCCCACGCGCTACGGCGAAACCGTCAACATGCGCCTGCTCAACCGCCAAACCATGTTTATCGACCTGGAAAACCTGGGCCTCAACAAAGAACAAATGGTCCCCGTTCAGTACCTCTCTTCCATGCCGCACGGCGTCATCCTGCTGACCGGCCCGACCGGCAGCGGAAAAACCACCACGCTGTACGCCCTGCTCGACAAGATCAGCTCGCCGGAGACCAAGATCATCACCGTCGAAGACCCGATCGAATACCAAATGACCGGGATTACCCAGGTTCAGGTCCACGCGCAAATCGGCCTGACCTTCGCCGCCATCCTGCGCTCGATCCTCAGACACGATCCCGACATCATTCTCATCGGCGAAATCCGCGACATGGAAACCGCCGACATCGCCGTGCGCTCCTCGCTGACCGGCCATCTGGTTTTCAGCACCTTGCACACCAACGACGCGCCCAGCGCCGTCACGCGCCTCGTCGATATGGGCGTCGAACCCTTTCTGATCTCGTCCTGTCTCGAAGGCGTCATCGCCCAGCGCCTCGTCCGCCGCGTCTGCCCGTCCTGCCGCGAACCGTTCGCGCCCACCGACGTCATTCACGAGGAAATCGCCGGCGCCTATCCCGACCGCATACAGGACGCCGTCTTCTACCGCGGCCGAGGATGCCCCGACTGCAACTTCTCCGGCTATCGCAGCCGACTCGGCCTGTTCGAAGTCATGGTCATGAACGATGTGCTGCGCGGCCTGGTCGTACATCAGCGCCCGTCCACCGAAATCAAGTACAAGGCCATCGAGACGGGCATGATCACCCTGCGCCATGACGGATGGCTCAAGGTCCTGAACGGACACACCACCATCGACGAAGTCGTACGCGTCGCCCGCAAAGCCGATTTCGGCGTCGCCCCGGCTTGACGACAGACGCTATGGCAACGACAACGGAAATGAACCACGGAGCGCACGGAGGCACGGAGAGCGCAGATTTTCGCCCGCCATCTTCACTCGCTTCATCGAAAAGCTCATGACAACCATGACACGCGCGACAAGCATGAAGGCCGACAAAACCCATGATTCGGCGCGCAAAAGCGCGTCTGGCGCCAGGAAAGGGCCTGACGCCCGAAACCCGGAGCCCAAGTCGGGCCTTGCCATGCGCAGCCGCAACCGGAGCCGACAGGGCTTCACACTGATCGAACTGCTGGCCGTTCTGGCGATCGTCGGCGTTTTGATCGGACTGCTCTTTACCCTGTCCGGCGTCGTCTGGCGCCGAACCCGACAGTCTCGCGCCACGGCTCAACTGGAAACGCTCGCCGATATCCTGAACGCCTACCGACTCGAATACGCAACCTATCCGGACGGACTCTCCGACATAGCCGACCGGCTCCCGCCCGGCTTCGATACCGGCACGAACGGCATTCCGCTCGATCCCTGGAAAAATCCGTACGCATACGAATACCGGACAGACGCACCCCATGCCTACACCCTCTACTCTCACGGCCCCGACGGAACCAACGTATTGGACAGCCGGATCCATCCGGGGCGTTAACATCGGCGCTGTCAAAAGTATTGTGAAAAGAATGACAACTAGGCCTGGAATAAGCGAGGTTTTCGTCGCGAGAGTGCGCAAACGTCTGCGGATGCGGTGCTTGAGGCGGGGCGCGCGATTCTCGCATATTGAAATATGAGTGAAATGCGCGCCCCGCCTCAAGTGCCGCAGGCGTTGGCGTTGGCGTGCTCGCAGCAGAAAAACTCGCTTGTTTTAGGACTAGGTGCGGTGAACGATAGCGGGCGACGATTACGGACCACGATCCGCCGTCGCCCTTCGGACTACGGCGCGACAAGGGAAAATTATAGCGATGATGAAACCGCTCAAAACTCGCATTATGACGCCGTCCCCCGCGACCTTGCGCCGCGGGAACGGAAGATTGAGGTGGAAAGGCATGCCT
>SLMC01000233.1 GCA_007133745.1 Kiritimatiellia bacterium | reverse complement strand
TCGCTTCATGCTCGCGTCCGTTCGGTTCGCGCAGGCGCGCCCGATGCGCGGCGGGTCCGCAGAGCGTCAGCCCGAGCCCTTCGAGACAGGGCTCTGTCGTTTCCGCAAGGTAACGGTCGAGTTCGGCGATCTTGGCGAACAGATCGGCGCGCCCGTCTTTCGGGCCGAAGTCCTCGAAATGCTTTTCTACAGACAAGGTCATGGTCGATCTCCTCTATGCCGGATGGTTTTGATAACAGCGTATCGGAGTATGCGGTTTCGGACGACGATGCGACCGATGGACAACGGTCGGTTCGGTATGGCTGCGCCGGTCATGGCGATGTCTCCCTGTGGTTCAGCAGGGCAACGGCTGCCGCGACGGCCTGCCGCGCATGATCTCTGGCGCTATCGGCTTGGCGGGGGCAGGGCGGCGGACCGGCCATGCGTCTTTCGACGCCGTTGGCCAGCCGGAAATACACGCCGGCATGGGCGGCCGGGACAGCCTGACCGATCGGCGTGAGTCCCGCCTCGCGCAGCGCGGTCGAGCGCCCGGGTGTTGTCGTATCGCCGGGCAGCGCGAAAAGCAATTCGTATTCGCCGGCACCGCCGAACAAAGCGGATTCCGGGGGAATGCCCGCATCCGCACACGTTTCTCTGACTCCCGGCGCGTAGGGCAAGGCCGCGGCGTCCACGCACAGCCGCACCCCGGGACTGGCCTGATGCAGCATCCATAACGCGTCCGCCAAGCCGCCGCTGGTGTCGATCCCGGCCAGAGCGCTGTCTCGAACCTGTTGCGCCTCGTGCAGCCGGAGTTCGATTTCAGGCGTGGCGTCTCCGGTGAACGCAGCCATGTTCAGGTCGCCCAAAGTCCCTGTAATCCATAATGTTTGCGGGCGAGCCGCCAGTTGACGCGTGAGCGGTCGCGGCGCGCCAAGCGGCCCCATAGCGAACCCCGTATAGCGCCAGGGCTCTGCCGTTCCGAGATCGCCGCCGCACAGCGCGCAATGGGCACGTTCAAGCACGTCGGCCATGCCGCCGCACAGCGCTTCTACAAACCGGATGTCGGGATTGCGCGGAAGACACAGGGCATGCATAAAACATTGCGGCTCGACACCGGCGGCCAGCAAGTCGCTGAGTGTGGCCGTTGCCAGATTGGCGCCGAGGATGCGCGGATCGTTGGCTGTGAAAAGGTCCTCGGAAGGGCTGAACTCGTCTATGGTCATGCCCCATAGCGTCGATCCGACGCGAATAAACTCCGCATCGCTGACGAATGGCTTATTGACAGGATTGAAACGGCTCCGGAAACAAGCCGCAATTCGGCGGATGGTTTCGTATTCGTTCATGCGATCAAGTCCAGCGCTTGGGGTTGAACCGCGATATCCGCAGGCAAAGAGCCGTGCGGGTCTCCGTCGAACTCCACGGCGACGGGCGTGTCGGCCCTTACGGATACCCGTCCGCCGCTTCGGACGAAAACGCCCGGCGCCCGAATGGCGGAACCCTTGTAAAACGCCGGCAACAGTCGGCACAGGCCAGCCCGCGTCCGACCGGTAATCGCCACAACCGTCAGCCGTCCGTCGTCGGGAGTGCGGTCGATATCAAGCCGAAGTCCCGACGCAATCCAAGGATTCTTGAGAATCGCAAGATGATTGACATGGTCAAGACGTATCGGAACCGTGTCGATTTCGATGTCGAGCCGGATGGGCCGGGTCGTCGTCACAGTCCACAGAACGGCCAAGGCCGTACCTGCCCTGTCGCCCATGGCGCGGCGCAACCGATTGGATCTTTCGGCCACGCCCGCGCCGAGCCCGATATTGCAGGAACAGCCGAAACAGGCGCTGGCCGGGCCGTCGGACGCCTGGTATCGGATGACAGCCACATCCACGGCGCGGCTGCGGCCGGCGAGCAACGTGTCCAAGGCCTTGTCAGGTGCGGTGGGAATCCCGTGAAATCGACAGAAGTCGGGACTGGTTCCGGCATACAGCACGCCCATGCGCGGGCGAGGGGCCGATCGGTCGTGCAGCCCCGTCAATACAGCGCCGATGGTGCCGTCTCCGCCCACCGCTACGACGGTATCGACGCCGTCGGCCGAGCGGGCCAAAGCGCGCGCGTCTTCCAGAGAACGGGTTTTCGCGATTTTACAGCCGATCCCCTTGCGTTCAAGAGCGTCAGTCCAAAAAGTCCAATGGCGTCGGCCGCGTCCGCTTTCCGAACCGGGATTGAGAATGAGCAAAGGGGTCATCGGTAAATCCCCAGACGTTTGTAAATCGGCGTATCGGGTCCGCGTTGCCAGTCGGCGACGAGTTCCCGTGTTTGCGGCCAACGCAAGGGCATGTCGCGCAAATTGTGCTGCTTCGCAATGGCCTGAATAGCGTCGCATTGCGAACAGCACAGCCAGTCGCAGCCTGGCTCGCGAAACGCATCGCGCATCCGTGCGAAGACGGTTTCAAAGGGTTCATCGGCCACATTGCCAAAAGAGATATTGAGAAATTCGCACGGCTGAAGTTCGCCATGCGCGTTCAGGTAGAAGCGGTCCACGCCGCCGGCCGTGCATCCGAGTACACGCGGGGACTCCTCGAACACCTGAGCGGCCAGAGCCGGATAGTGGCGAAAGGCATGGCTGTTATAGCGCAGATGTTCCCGCTCGATATGGGCGACGACATCGGGCGCGGTTTGCATCTGCTCGCGGCGTGCCAACCAGTTCCCGGCCGGTTTCGGATGAATGAGCTGAACGAAATCGCATTGGCATTCTTTGGCGAAATCCATTAAGCGAACCAGATGTCCCTGGCGAATTTCCTGTTCGGACAGCACGCTGTTGATCGCTGTCGTCAGCCCTGCCTTTTTGAACATGCGCAACGCGCGGACGGCCTGATCGAACGAGCCGGGTACCGATGTCATGGCGTCGTGCGCTTCGGGCTCCGGAGAATGCAGCGAGATCATGACGCCAAACAATCCTGCCGAGTCGAGTTCGGCGATCATGGCCTCGGTTAAGCCGTCGCCGGTGGTATTGATCCATATCTCCGCGCGGTCGTCGAGTGCGCGTATCAGTCGCATCAGCCGGGGAAACCGGGCTAACGGCTCGCCACCCTCGATGTCGAACAGCGCCACACCCTTTTCCTGCATGGCC
>SLMC01000304.1 GCA_007133745.1 Kiritimatiellia bacterium | reverse complement strand
TGAAATTTTGCGTAAGGTCGCCACACTTAACCGCTTCACTTCGCCGAGCCCTACTGCATGCGTAGCTTGCGGAGGGGGTCCCACACTTACCCTTGCCTGGTTACGCTTAACCTAGATTCGGCAGTTCAGCGACCCCTTCTGTCGCAAGTGACCAGTCATCAGTTATCAGTGACCAGTTGGCAATAGACCAAACAGGTGCGTGGCTGCATATGTGCAAGTCGTGTGCATAAACTGATCACTGATCACCGATCACTGGCCACTGCTTTTTTTAGGGTCAATCGGGCAATTCGCAGCGTTGGCGCAGGTCCAAGGCTTCGCGGACGGGTCGAAACGAGTGGCGATGCGCCGGGCATGGCCCGTGTTCGAGCAGTGCGCGAATGTGCATGCGCGTTCCGTAGCCTTTATGACGGGCGAATCCGTATTGGGGATGGAGGCGGTCGAGCTTCAGCATGAGACTGTCGCGGGTGACTTTGGCCACGACGCTGGCGGCGGCAATGGACAGGCTTTTGCCGTCTCCGCCGACAATGGCGTCGGACGGCGCCGGCAGATCGGGCACAGGCCGTCCGTCCACCAGGATGCGGTCGGGGCGCGTGGTCAAACGGGCGAGCGCGCGGCGCATGGCCAGATGCGTGGCCCGGAGAATGTTCCAGGTGTCGATTTCGTCCGTCTCGGCGAGACCGACGGCCACCTCGACATGAGGCGATTGACGGAGCAGGGCGCAGAAATTGTCGCGTTGCGACTCGGAAAGCCGCTTGGAGTCCGTGAGCCCCTCGAGCATGCCGTGTTCCTCGGCTTCCGCGAAGGCGCGATCGAAGACTGCGACCGCGGCCACCACAGGGCCGGCTAGCGGGCCGCGTCCGGCTTCGTCGACTCCGGCCAGCCGATGCGCCCCCGATTCCCAGCATGCGCGTTCAATGCGAAGCAAGGGCTGTTCCCCCCTGAGGCGGCCTTCGGCCGCAACTAAAGTGATCAGTGATCAGTAAGCAATAACCAGTGAAAACTGTTTTGTTTCCCAGGCTGAAAGCCTGACGCAACAAAGCCTGGGGCAACGCCCCAGGACTTCGCGCATCTCACCCCCCCATCTCCCGCGCCCCGCCGCCGCTGCGCGGCGGGCGGGACGCGGGAGATGGGATAGGAAGGAACACGCAACCGGGGGCGTTGCCCCCGGCTTTGTTGCATAACCCCTTCGGGGTTGACATGCGTAATCTGCCGTTTTCAGGTCTTACGTAGGACCGACATTCTGTCGGTCGCTTCTTTGCGGGTCGGACTGAAAGTCCAACCTACGACCCCTGCCGCCGGCTTTTGCGCGTTGCGCCCGTTTTGCGGACGCCGCCTCGCGTTTTTTCCTTGAGACGCGCCTTTTTGCCGGCGATATCTCGCAGATAATACAGCTTGGCCCGGCGGACGTGCGCCGAACGCTCGATCTCTACTTTGGCAACATGCGGGGAATGCAGGGGGAAGACCTTTTCCACGCCTACGCCGTGAGTGACGCGACGCACGGTGTAGCTTGCGCGCGACCCGCCACCGCTCTTGGCAATGACGACGCCCGCGAACACTTGGATACGCTCCTTGTCGCCTTCCTTGATCTTGGTATGCACCTTGACGGAATCGCCAATGGCCAAGTCGGGCACGTCCTGGGTTTTCATGTTTTCGCTGTCGATCAGTTTAATTCCATCCGCCACCATGATAGTCTCCTTTTCCGATGTTGCCTTAAAGCCTTAGCGCCTTAATCCCCCTGTCCTGCCGAAAAAAACAAGACATGGGAGGCGTGATTGTCTGTGAGTGTGCGAGTACGCGGGTGAAAACCCACACACTCCCAAACCCACATACCCACACACTGTTTTGCAGGCGACAGCCCGCCTTTTAGCTCTCCCCTTGTCCGTCCTGTTCCATCAAATCCGGTCTGCGCGCCATTGTACGTTCAAGCGCCTGGTGTCGCCTCCACCGGGCAATGGCGGCATGGTCTCCCGAAAGCAAGGTTTCGGGAACCTTGCGGCCGCGAAAATTGGCCGGCCGCGTATAGTGCGGATATTCGAGCCATCCTTGCGCGAACGATTCTTCCTCGGTCGCCGCCTCATGGCCGAGCGCTCCGGCCAGCAGGCGAACCGTGGCGTCGATCACTACGGCTGCGGGCAATACGCCATTGGTGAGCACATAGTCGCCAATGGATATTTCGTCCGTGACCAGCGCCTCGCGTACCCGTTCGTCAACGCCCTCGTAATGTCCGCAGATGAAAACCAGATGTTTTTCTCGCGCCAAGTCGGCCGCCATCGCCTGTTTAAATTGTTGGCCTTGCGGGGACATCAGCACGACCCGCGAGTCCGGCGTTCGAACGGAATCGACGGCATCGAAAATGGGGCCCGGAATCATAACCATGCCGGGCCCGCCGCCATAAGGGCGATCATCCGTGGTCCGGCGGGCATCGTCGGTGAAATCCCGCAAATTAACCGTGCGGAACCGGACCAATCCCTTCTCGGATGCGCGTTTCAAAATGCTTTCCTGCAAGAAACCGTCCAGCATTCCCGGGAAGATGGTTATCACGTCGATAAGCAACGGCGTGTCCATGGCCTCTCCCGTCCACGCGAATCGCATGGCTTCACCGCGAATTCGTCTGAATCCGCATTCGAACTACGCGCCGGCTTTCGCCGTTTCCGCAGTCCGATTTTTGGCGGACTTTTTGACAAGGTTCCGGGCTGTTTCGCTCAACTGGGCGCCTTTCGAGAGCCAGTATTCGACACGGTCCATGTCGAGCTTGAAATTGTCGCCTGTTCGCTTGGGATCGTACCATCCGAGAATTTCGATGAAACGTCCGTCACGGGGCGATTTCGTGTCGGTCGCCACGAGCCGATAGCTTGGCTTGTTGATGGAGCCTCTTCGTGTGAGTCTTATTTTAACGGCCATAGGTTTCTCCAGTACATTAAAAACGACGGATACTAGCTTTTCGTCAAAAGGGATGCAAGCAGATAACAGCGCCTTTATTGCGATTTTACGGCGGCGGCGGATTTCTGCCTGAATTCGAGGCTGTCGCCGGATTTGAGAACCTGAACGGTTTCCTTTTTATCCAGTTTCCCTTGCAATATGCTTTCGGCCAAAGGGTTTTCGAGATAGCGCT
>SLMC01000239.1 GCA_007133745.1 Kiritimatiellia bacterium | reverse complement strand
CGGCCTACAACGCGACAGCCGACCGTCGGTCCTGGAACGCCATGACTGCGTTTCTGCGGGAACTGTTCACGATGGCAGATTCAATGCGGAAGGATGGAACGACAACGACCGAATCTTGAAAACCTGATCCGTACGCTATCGTGCAAAGGTTTGCGAGCCGCCATTTCGGCAGGCGTCCGATTCCGCACTTGGGCATGTTATGCAACTGTGAATCTTGAAAAAATCGTTAACATAAGGGGGCGGGGCCATGGCGGAATTGCAATTAAGCGTTGTCGTGCCCAACCGTTTTGGAATTCATGCTCGGCCCGCCGTGTTGCTTGTCAAGGCCGCGAGCGGGTTCCAGGCCGACATTCAGGTTCGGAACGGCGGCGGATATGTCAATGCCAAGAGCCTGATGAGTTGGTTGTCGCTTGGCGCGGCCAAAGGAACACCGCTTACGATATGGGCTTCAGGGCACGATGCGGATAGAGCGCTGGAAGCCATGGCAGCGCTTTTTGAAACGGCATTCGACGAATCATAGAGGGGCGAAAGCGCATGAGAGCAATCCGAACAGCGCCGCGGCGTTTGGGAAAACGCAGCAAACGTCCGCCGACTCGGCAAATAAGGAGTGATCCCATGGATCACCGTCCGTCGAGTGACGCCCTGTTCAAAGTGTGTCCCAAATGTCGCGCGACATGGCGGACACGCGACGCGTTCCTTTCCGATAGGCATGTGAGTCTTGCAGGTTACCAGCCGAACCATGTCGAACTCGATGCGGGACTCTTTCTTTTCAATCATGATGTCGAGAATTGCAAGACATCGCTTGCGATCGAGGCCAATAAATTTACGGATATGCATACAGGTCCGATATATACGAAACGCCAGGACAAGACCGATGCCTGTGCCGGTCACTGTCCATGCGAGAGTGATCTCCAACCCTGCCCCAACGAATGCGCAAGCGCCTATGTGCGCGATGTGCTTCAAGAGGTGAAGAAGCGCCTTCGGCAGGCGCGCATGACACGGGCGGAACACGTGGCCACAAGCCTGCGAGCGACAGAGCATTAAGGTGGAAAAAACGGCCGAGGACGGCCGACTCCAGGCGTATCTGCGGTCAGTCTCTGTGTATCATCGTCAGCATGTTTTCCAGTTCGGCTGCTTTCTCCGGAATGCCTTCTGCCAGTTGGTCGAAAGCCTCGGGGTCCAATCTCAGCTTGGACTTGTCTTCGGCAAGGAGTTCGCTATTGACTTCGCCCGAGCCGCCGCCAAATCCGCTGCAGGCGGCAAAGCCGTCGGCCAGTCGCACCATCCGGGCGGGAAGCTCGTGCAGTGTCGTGGCCGCGATGCGGTGATGCGCGCGAACGATTTCCGCCAAATCAATCGGGAATCCCCATTCCGTCATCAGCAGCGAACCGACCTCCGCATGCGTAATCCCGAACAAATCCATTTCGACCGTCTCCGAAGACAACGGTTCGTTCCGCAGCCGCGTTTGCGCCTGCGGACCGGATTCCAGCACAAAAGCGTCCATGACCGGTTTGCCCATGTCGTGGAGAAGTCCCGCCGTGAAAATCGTTTCCTCGAACCCCAGCCTCAGCTTCCGGGTCAGCGCCTCCGCCGTCATGGCCACGCACAGGGAATGCCGCAACAGCGCGCCGGGCTCCAATCCGTAGCCGACCAATCGCGACGCCATGCGGGACGCCACGCCCTGAGCGACCACGAGCTGAAACAGTCGCCGCGCGCCCAGCCGCACAAACGCATGCCGCAACGAATCCACGCGGCCGCCCCCTCCGAAATACGTCGAATTGGCCAGCTTGAGCACGTTCATCGTCACGCCGGGGTCCATGCGCATCTTTTCGGCCAGCTCGCCGAAATCGGCGTTGGGCTCGCGAATGCGGCGCGCGACTTCCCCGCACAGCGCGGGCATGGGCGGCTGACGCCGAATCGCCTCGCGTATCCGGGCTTCGGTTTGCCCGCGTTCCGCATCCATATCCTCATCCGTCATCCGTATCCTCGCATTTGCGAACTACTCGATTTCGATCACGCTGTTGAAGGCGCCCAAAGCGTTCGTAACACGTTGGGAACAAGCCGGATCCTCGCGCCATACGCCGTCCACCACAAACTTGTATTCGTAGCGGCCCGGCGCCAGCGGCAAGGCTATCCCGTACGCGCCATCCTTCCAGACCATGCGCAACTGGGCGGGAGCCCATTCGTTGAAGTTTCCGGTCAGAAAAACCTCGTGTCCTTTTTCCTCGGCTAGACAGAAGGAGGCCTTCTTCGCGTCGGCCAGTCCGACAACGCGTTTCTCCTTGTCCTCGAACGCCGGGCCCTCGACGCAAATGCCTTCGGCGTCCGGGAACATCCTGAGCGGCCCCGCCACGTCTTCGCGCACATGCCAGGCGAAACGGTCCAGCTTGAACAGGACGTTCGCCGCGACGCGGGTTCCAACCCGGATTTCAGCAACCCTCAAGGCGCGTCCGGCTTCGCTCGCCCGTGCCATTTCGGCTTCCAGTTCGGCAATGCGACTGTCCAGCGTCTCCAATGGCCCGGCTGTTTCCGACTTGGCCGGAAGGTCGCCATGTTCCGCGTCCTCAACCGTTCGGCGGACGAGATCTCGCCGTTCGCAGAGCAGTCGTTCCAGCGTTTCGGCGCGCTCCGCCATCTCGAAATCCTCGCCTGCAACGATTTGGGTCCATACGGAAGCGTCGCTCCCGATTTGTTCGCAAGCCACGCCACGCAAAGCTATGATCTGGCCGCCCGCGATCCGTCCGCGCTTATGCGTCACCGTCACCGCTCCGCGCGCGTACACCTGCGCATTGTCGATCTCGCGTTCGATCCATACGTCGCCATGCGCCCGCACATGGGCGTTTTGCAGGAATTTCGCCCGTACATCGCCTTGCGCGCGGGCGATGGCGCTCTCGCCAATGATGCCGCCTTTGACTGTGAGGCTGCCGCCGCAAATCGCTTCGGCGTCCTCGATGCAGCCGCTGACGTCTATGTCGCCGGCCGCCTCGACTTTCGAACCCGCCTCGATGTCGCCGCGTATCGTCACCGCGCCGGGATGGTGAATGTTGCCCGTGTCCAGCCCCACGCTTTCGCCAATATGCAGCACATTGTCTACCGCCAGCGTGCCGTTCGCGT
>SLMC01000064.1 GCA_007133745.1 Kiritimatiellia bacterium | reverse complement strand
TGTTTTCAGATTCGCCAGCGCGTCGCGATCCGTCGAACGCAAATCCAGCAGCAGCACGGCATCGGCCGCGATCGTGTTGACCGAGGTGCCGCCGTTTACGGTTCCGACCTTTGATTTGCCTGAAACCTGAACACTGAAACCTATTTCCAAATAACTGGGGTGCGGGCGTCAGCCCGCCTTAAAACAGTGTGCCGGGGTTGAGCCGGTTTTCCGGATCGAACAACGTCTTGAGCGCGCGCATGGCGGCGAGTCCCTCGGGTCCGGCCATCTCGGCCAGGAGCGCGGTTTTCAGTTTGCCGATTCCGTGTTCGGCGGAAACGGTGCCGCCCATGGCGACGACGGCGCGCGCCCAGTCGAGATAAAGGGCGCGGCCCGCCTCGTATTGCGCGGCGTCGCGCGGCAGAATGTTCACATGAATGTGGTTGTCGCCGATGTGCCCGAACTTGACATGGTCCAGACCGGCTTGCGCCAGGCCGTTCCGGTACAGATCGAACACGCGTCGCAGCTCGGTATCGGGCACGGCCAGGTCCGTGCCCAGCTTGGCGATGCGCGGATCGGTTTTGCGGCGCTCGTCGATGGTCAGGTTAACCGCTTCCGGGACGGCATGCCGAAAGGTTTTGAGTCGCTCCATCTCCCGCTCGTTCGACGCCAGCCAGGCGGCCTCTTCGTCGCCGCCGCAGGTTGTCGCCTGTTCAACCGCGTCCATCAGCGCGGTTTCCGCCGCCGCTTCGCTGTCGGCATGCCATTCCAGATAGACGCCGGTATGCCAGGCCTCGGGCATGTCGGGAATGCCGCCGCCGAAAGACGGGGCCATCTGCTTCCGCCGACGCAAGAGATTCAACGTGCCGTTGTCGAAGAATTCCATCGCCACCAATGTGCCGGCGGCGCGTTGAGCGAGCCGGGCACGGTCGAACGTTTGCGCGCCGGGCATGCGGTCGGCGCCTTGCCGTTCGCGAATCCGCTCGACCGCGTCCAGCGCGTCGGATTCCGACGGAAAGAACAGCAGCGCGCCCCAGCAGACTGGCGGGGCGGGGGCGAGGCGAAGCTCCAACTCCGTAACGACGCCCATCGTTCCTTCGGAGCCCATGAACAGATCGATCAGCGCCATATCGTCGTGAACAAAGTAGCCGGCCGCGTTCTTGACGGCGGGTTGCGGAATGGCGGGGAGCGTTCCCTGGACGATGCGGCCGGTCTCGGCGCGCAATGCGAATGCGCGCCCTTGGGCGCGCGTACCTTCGCGCCCGAGAGCGAGCACGGCGCCATCGGCCAGGACGACGCGCAAACTCTCGATATGGCCGCGGATCGGGCCGTAAAAGAAGGATCGCGCTCCCGACGCGTTGGCGGACGCCATGCCGCCCAGGCTGGCCCCGGTTTCCGTGGGGTCGGGCGCGAAAAATTGGCGGGGGGCATCGCGCAAGCGTTCCAGGGTTTGTGTCGTAACTGCGTCGGCTTCGTCGATTGCCGGCTCGGCTTGACTCAGCCACGTTCGCAAATCGGCCAGCAGCAGACCGGGCTGCACGCGCAGCAGAAAGACGCCGTCCGCCTCGCGCAGGCCCAGAACGCGGCTCATGCGGCCGAGATTGACGATATGGCCGCCTTGCGGCACTGCGCCGCCGGCAATGCCCGTGCGCGCGCCCTGTACCGTGACGCCAAGCCCGTGTTCGGCGGCGTAGGCCAGTTGCACCGTCAGGTCGTGTTCACTGCAGGGAAACGCTATGGAGTCGGCATGGCCAGTCATGCGCGATTCGTCCTTAAGACAATCGGGCCAATCGTTCTTTACCTGCTTGAATATTTCGGGCGTATCTGTCATGGTGTCTTTCCTGTTCGCTCGGGGCGGTTCCGAGCGATGGACGCGGCGGTCCCCGCCGTTCAGCTCTTTTCGGCTTTGCGCGGGGTGGTTCCCCGTCATTCAGCGGAACCAATGACTGTAGGCCGAAACAGGGGCGGCATCAACTGCAAAACGGCAAGCAGGGAATAGTCGTTCGAATGATTGAACGTCAACCCTGAAAGGTTATGCAACAAAGCCGGGGGCAGCGCCCCCGGATAACGTGCAGCCCTCCTCTCTCCCCGCCCGCGCGGCGGTCGGGCCGGGGAGATGGGGGGTGGGCGTGCCAATCACGGGGTTGCACCCCGTGCCGGGATGCGTCAGGCCTTCAGCCTGCAAGAGGAAAAATTTCGAACAATGGAGAGATGTATGATAAAGGGCATTGTTTTCGATCTGGACGGGACGCTCTATCGCGGAACGGAGCCGGTTCCCGGCGCGGCGGATTTCGTGCGCGAGGCGCGTCGGCAAGGACGTCGCTGTCTTTTTGTCACCAATCGTGCCAGCCGGACGCCGGAGACCGTATGCGCACAGTTGAACGATTTGGGTATAGAAAGCGGGCCGGACGACGTATTGACCGCCGCGCAGGCGACCGCCGAATATATTGGCGGCGGATCGGTTTTCATGATCGGGGGCGAGGGCCTGAAAAGGGCGCTTGAGCAGCATGGGGTGCGGCTGACGGACCATCAACCCGATTGTGTCGTGGTCGGATACGATCCCGATCTGACCTATGAAAAATTGGCGCAGGCATGTCTGCTGATTCTGGGCGGCGCCCGCTTCATTGGAACCAATCCCGACCGCATCATCAACACCGAACGAGGCGCCTTGCCCGGTACGGGCAGTCTGTTGGCCGCGCTCGAAACCGCTACGCGCGTGAAGCCGACGATTATCGGCAAGCCCGAGCCGCGGATCATGACCATGGCCCTGGCCCGGATGGGGCTGTCGCCCGAGCAGGTTCTGGCCGTCGGCGACAATCTGGACACCGACATTCCCGCCGGCAGCCGAGCAGGCATGCGCACGGCCTTGATGTTGACCGGCGTTTCGACCCGCGCCGATCTCGCCGCCGCACCGGTCCAGCCCGACTGGATTGCGGCCGATTACCCAACGCTGACGACACTGATGAACGGAGGCTGATTTTTCCCCTTGCTTCTTTCCGGGTGTTTCTTTACAACAGGGACTTTGTTGCAAGGAGAAGAAGCTGAACATCCACGGTGATGGTTGCGTGATTCGCGCAATTTTCCCTGTTCGATGACATGCTTTGTATCTTCGCGGTTAAAATTTTCAAAATGCGCTTTTAAGCGTG
>SLMC01000022.1 GCA_007133745.1 Kiritimatiellia bacterium | reverse complement strand
CGCATTTTGAACACCAGGGTATGCAGGCCGGCCGGATCGGGCGCGTTTCCCATCGGGATGCGTACGGTCGACGTTGCGTCAGGCTGCAACGTGTCGTGAACAGCGCTTGAAACGGCGCGGTCGGGCAGCATGGCTTCCACATGCCATGCGCGAGCCGGTTCGTTTCCGCGATGCGTGACGGACAGTACGGCTTCGACCTGACCGTTCTGAAGACGCGAGGCGGGTCGCATGTCCAGCGCAATGCGGCCGGCCGCCGCGCGGGCCGGCTGGCCAGCCGTCGCGCCAATCAGCGCCAGAGCGCAAAATCCCAGTGCTAATCCACGATTCATGTCCTGTCTTGTAGCAGCAATATGGGCGCAGAGCAATCCCCGATCAAGTTATCGCCACGATTCGCATTTTGGCTTGGCCCCCTGCCGCCTTGCGCGGCAGGCGCCTGAGATTGGGGTGGAAAAGTGTGCCTTTCCACCCCAATCTCCCGTTCCAGCGACGCAAGGTCGCGGGGGACGGCGTCATAATGCGAATTGCTGGATTGGGGAGGAAAGGCATTGACTTTTTGCGAGAGCGCAGCTATATCTTTGAGATTCGAATGGCAGTCGCGTTCAAGTTCGGTTGAGAGTATCCGTAAAGGTACTGTCAGGAATTCTATGAAAATGCGGTGCATTGACAGAGGCATGATCAGGGATACAATGAAGGGGACAAGGGAAGATTAAGGCGAAAGATTAGGGCAAAAGATTAAGGGGTTCGCGTCTTGAGCCCTAATCTTTCGCCCTAATCTCTGGTGGATTATAGCGCTGCACAACTGTCAAACATAAGGAGGCTCCTGTGACATCACGGCATCTGGTTCCGTCTTTTGGTCTTGCATTCATGGTTCTGTTCGCTGTCGGTTGCGCGACGACGGATTTTCCGGGCCCGATCGTACAGCCCGACAAGGTTGTTTTGAGCGCCCGTCAGTTGCACGAGGGGCTTGAGTCCAGGAAAACGCGGTTTGACGCGGCGCGGAACGCGCTGGAGCTGGATGCGCGGGTGTTTACGTTCGGAGAGGAGCGCCAGGGCTCCATGACGACCGATATTGTGGATCTCGGCGCGCGAAGCGGACTGATGGGTCAGGAAACCGAGGTTCAAAGCGTGGAGATCAAGGTGGCAGGCCATGCGCCGAACGGCGCCGCCATCGAGGTGCAGGTTCGTACAGGCGATCATTATTTCGATCAATCGCGCTGGAGCGAGTGGACGGCGCTGAGCGGACTGGAAGGGACGGTGGCGAATCCTGCGGGCCGCTACATTCAGGCGCGCGTTGTTCTGAGGTCGAACGCTGCGGACTCCTTGCCGAGCGTCACGTCTTTGACGTTCAAGCCGGAAAGCGTGATTCCCGACGGGCCGCGTTGGCAACAGCTCAGAATCGTGGATGCGGCGGTTCAAAACATCGTGCGCAGTCCGATCGAGTTTCATTATGAACGACCCGATCATCCCAAGCTGACCCGGTTTCGGGAAGCGGCCAAGCTCGACGCGGTTGTCGCCGGCGCCAAGGACGATTTCGATGCGCTAGTGAAACTGATGGACTGGACGGGAAGCTGCGCCAATGTTCGGGGTCAGAAGCGACATCGCCAGGAAGGCTTTTACGCCTGGGATATCGACAGTGTATTCGAGATCAAGGACGGCAAGTCCTACATTCACGGACATTGCATGAGTTACGCGTCCGTGCTGGTTACGGCGGCGACGTCGCTGGGCTATGTCGGCGCCCGGCATTGGGTGATCGAGGGGTTTCGCGAGGCCACCCATGAAATCGCCGAAATATGGGTGCCAAGTCTCGGGAAATGGGTCTATTTCGATCCGTCCCTCTCCAACTACTACTACGACAAAGCGTCGGGTCAGCCCCTGAACGTTCTTGAACTGCACAAGATCGTGTCCGACAACTTCGTGCCGAACGGCAAGGACATGCACTGGTGGACCGAGCGAAAAAGCGAAGAGACCCGCGCGGTTGTGCGGCGGGTTGGCGGCAAAAAGCCTGTGGGCGGCCGGATTGGGGCTTGGCACTACGGCAAGCCGATGGATCCGAATTACGACTGGGGCTGGCTGCATGGTTATTTGGCTGTGGGTTTCGCGCAAATGACCCCGCGCAACGATTTTCATTCCAACCCGGACAAGGTCTCGCGTCATTTCGGACATGCGCCGGGTTACGACGGCTATCCATTCTGGGTGGATGCCAAAACGCCGCCAACGAAGGGCGGCCACAACTGGTTTACGCGTCGGCGCGATTTCTACTGGACGCTGGATCAGGCGTCGTTCCGCCTTGTTCGCAGCGCCGGGGGCGGAACCCTGTTTGTCGATTTCGGCAACAGCATGCCTCACTTCAGCCGGTACCGGATCAAAGTGGACGGTGTCGAGGTCGAGCGCATCGGCAGACGTTACGAATGGCAAATGAAAGCAGGTCTCAATACGCTGGAGGTTGTGCCCGAAGACGCCTTCGGAAAAATCGGGCAAGGCAGCATCATCGCCATTTTTTGTAGCCGATAGAGCGGGAAGGAGATCGGTTAAACGTGAATACAGCAGGATGGTTTATGAAAACGATGGTTTCGGCACAGTGTGTTTCGATGGGGCTGGCGGCATCGATGGTTCAGGCCGGACCGGTAACGCTTGACGCGCAGCGGCTGTACGACGGACTGGAAGCCCGCAAAGTGACGCTAACGGCTGGCGGCGAAGCGGTTCGGCTGGATGCGCGCGTGTTCGATTTCGGTCGAAAGCGCGAGGGTGTGTTGACGACCGATCCTATCGACTTGGGGCCGACGCAGGGTCTGATTCGGCTGCCGGCCCATGTGCGCAGCGTGGCTGTTGCGGTCAAGGCGGATGTTCCGTCGGGCGCCGCCGTTGCTCTGGAAGCGCGGACCGGCGCGCATGGGCTCGATCTGTCGGGCTGGTCGCCTTGGACGAAACTCGACGGACTCGAGGCGACCGTGCCGGAACCGGCCGGCCGTTATATTCAAGTGCGATTGACCTTGTCCGCCGCGAACCGCGAGGCGTTGCCGTCGGTCGTCTCGCTGGTGTTGACCCCGGATCTCGATCCCGCGCTTCGCCCGAAGACGTCTTTGACCGTCAAGGACCATCGTGTTGAGTCCATTGTGCGCAGTCCGATCGTATTCCATTACGAACGGCCGGATCACCCGCGCATGGTTCAGTTCCGGCAGGAAAACGCCTTGGACGAGGTTGTGGCCGGAGCCACGAACGAAGTCGAGGCGCTGATCAGGCTCATGGACTGGACGGGCGCCTGCAACAACGTTCGCGGAACGCGTCGGCAACGCAATGAAGACGGCTCCTACGCCTGGAACATCGACAAGGTCTTCAGTTTGGAGGGGGGCAAGCCGAACATTTACGGCCATTGCATGAGCTATGCCGAAGTCCTGGTCACGGCGGCCATCGCCATGGGCCATGTCAGCGCGCGCCATTACGCGGTGCAGGGTTTTCGCGACGCGACGCACGAGGTGGTGGAAGTCTGGGCGCCGAGCCTGGGCAAATGGATCTATCTCGATCCGTCGCTGACCAACTATTATTACGACAAGGAGACCGGAACGCCGCTCGACATTGTCGAGATTCACGATATTGTGGCGAAACTGTTCGTGCCCGACGGCAAGGATATGCATTGGTGGTCCAATCGGAGGAGCAAGGAGACCCGCAACCGAGTCAAGGCGGTGGGCGGCAAGAACGAGGCGATCGGCTGTCGGCTGGGTCCTTCGATCTACGGGGCGCCGATGCCGGCCGATTACGATTGGGGCTGGCGGCACGGCTATCTGGCGCTGGGCTTTCTGCAAATGACGCCGCGCAACGATTTTCACTCGCATCCCGATAAAGCCTCGAAACGGTTCGAGCATCGGCCTGGCTACGACGGCTATCCGTTTTGGGTGGATGCCAAAACGCCGCCGACGAAGGGCGGCCGCAACTGGTTTACGCGCCGGCGCGATTTCTACTGGACGCTCGATCAGGCGTCGTTCAATCTGGTTCAAAGCGCGACCGAGCCGACGCTGCAGGTCGAACTCGGGCACAGCATGCCGTTCTTCAAGGAATACCGTTTGACGGTCGACGGAAAGACATCCGTTACGACGGACCCCGTCTATGTCTGGCCGCTGAACAAGGGCATGAATCGACTGGAGGTCGTGCCCGTGGACGCATTCGGCAAGGTCGGACAAGGCAGCTCCGTTTCCGTGGAACGTTAGCGCCTTAATCACGCCGTTCTGCCGAAAAAAACAAGAATGCGAAAGGCCATTCAATGGCGATGACAATTCTGCCGGCGATCGATCTCAAAGGCGGACGGTGTGTCCGGTTGCGGCAGGGCCGGGCCGACGAGGAAACCGTGTACGGGGACGATCCTGCGGCCATGGCCCGGCATTGGGTCGGCGAAGGCGCGAGGTGGCTGCATGTGGTGGATTTGGACGGGGCGTTTCAGGGGCGCCCGATGCACACGGAAGCGATTCGCCGGATTGTGAGCGCCATCGATATTCCCGTGGAGGTCGGCGGAGGCTTGCGGACTTTGGATGATGTGAAGACGCTTTTGGAACTCGGGGTGGCGCGCGCCATTATCGGCACGCGCGCGGCGACCGATCCCGACATGCTCGAGGCCATGGTCCGGACGTATGCGGACAAAATTGCGGTTGGAATCGATGCGCGCGGCGGCAAGGTGCAGGTGCGGGGCTGGGTGGAGACCACGTGTCTGACGGCCATCGACTTGGCTGTCGCCGTCGAGGCCGCAGGCGTTCGGACGATCATTTATACCGATACCGCGACCGACGGCATGCTTTCCGGTGTGAACGCGGCGGCCATGGCCTCGATATGCGACAGCGTCTCGTGCGATGTGATCGCTTCCGGCGGCGTGGCCGCGCCGGACGACATTCGCGCGTTGCGTCAGTTGAACCGGACCAATTTGGTCGGCGCCATTTCGGGCAAGGCCTTGTACGACAACAAGACGACCCTGGCCGAGCTGACCCGCGCGGCGCAAGCGGATGTAAAGCGTGGAACGTGTGTTCGTTGATCGTGGAGCGGCTCGGCTTCCCGAGCCGGAAGATGTTAGCCGAAAAGAAGCGCAAAAAACCGCATGGCAAGAAGGTTTTTAAACATCGAACATCGAACATTCAACATCGAACATCGAACGAAGCTAGGTGCTCGGGGCTAACACCTAATCCCTAACGCCTAATGCCTGGCGCGGGGGGGCAGGTTTTGAACATCGAACGCGGAAGGTGGAGGAACGACTATGCGAGGCATCATCACATTGACGGTGTTGGCGCTGGCGGCAACGATGGCGCTATCCGGATGCGACGATGATTCCGGTGTTCGGGGGCGTTCGTTCACGATCGACCCGGGCCGGGCCACGCTGAGTTTTGAAAGCAAAACGTTGATTCTGCGTGCCGTGGGCGGCGAGCCGCCCTATGTTTGGTCGGTCAGCGATCCAACCCTCGGCGCTGTCAGTTCCGACAGCCATACCGTGACCTACACGCGAACCCCGTTGGTAGGCGTAAATACTGTACGGGTGGTTGATGGCCAAGGCTGGAAAGCCGAGATGGTTGTCTATCAGCGTGCCGAGGAGGAATAGACGGCGGCGGCGAGCGGATAAGGCTACAAGGCGGGCTGTCGCCCGCAACCCAATTTCTTTTTAACTACGAAATACGCCAAATACGCGAAAGTTTATCATGCGGAGAACATTGTTTTCGCGCTTTTCGCGCGTGCCTCGCCGTAGCTCCCTGACGAAGGCGGGTGTTTCGTAGTTTATCTCTTAAAAAGATACACCGAATCTTCTTGTTGTTTTCGGCAGGACGACGTGAATCAGACCGCCGGTTCCGCCGCCGGCGCGCAGATTTACAGTTGCACATGGGTATGAACGGGATCGGGCGCCGCTGGCGGCGGGTTGTCCGCCGCGACGATGGCGGCCGGGGTCTGGTAGGTGGGCAGGTAGCGATAGTAGACCATGAGTTGCAGCGCCGAGAGGGTCGTGTCCATAACGCGTCCGCCCCGGTCGTTGCCGGTGCACCAGTAGCCGATATCCGCCATATTCCCTTCGAGATCGGCAATGGCATTGGGGATACGGATTTGGGCGTGGACCAGCGGAAGCGCGAATCGTCGGTTCCAATCCTCCCAGGATTCGCCGCCTTCATGGAACCGGGCCTGGGTATCGTAGTACCAGAAATAGATGTCCCGCCAGGAAGCTTCGTTCCAGTCGAACGTATTCCGGTTCCCGATCAGGTGCCGCATGCCGCCTTGAGCCTGATCGGCTTGAGCCGCGCCCAGCAACTGAAGCGAGAGCACGCCGATTCCGGTCAACGGTCGGATACCGGGCGACGTGTAGCCGAATCCGCCCATTTCCGCGCTGCCGCGGAACAGACCTTGCCACCCCTGCACGGCGCGTTTCATGGCCGCCTCGAGACCGGGCCGATGCAGCCCGGCGATTTGTCCGGCTTTCAGCGCCTGAACACACCAGCCCATGACGGACGAATCGCTCGGATCGGTCGGCTGCATGGCGTAGCGCCAGCCGCCTTGCGGGTTTTGGCCCGCGATAAGAATGTCGAGTCCGCGTTCGGCCGCCGCGCGCACGGACGGTATGCGGGTCATGCCGTAGGCTTCGCACAGAGCGTAGGTGACGATCGGGTGCTGATAGGAGCGCGCCCACCCGCCGTCCGCCCTTTGATTGGCGACCAGCCAGCGCATGGCGCTTTCAATGGTCTCTGCGAATTCGGGCGAGCTGCTGCGGCTGGGTGTTTCGCCGCGGGCCAGGTAGGTCAACAGGGCCAGCCCCGTCATGGCGGCGTCCACGTCGCGCCGGCCGGCGCCGCCGCCCGACGTTCCCGTCCAGCGTCCGTCTTCTTCCTGATGCAGTTTCAGCCAGCGCAACGCGCGCAGTGCCGCATCCTGGGTTTGCGGACTGCCGCCTTTTTCTTTCAAGGAATCGCCTTCCTGCCCTGTGATGCGTCGGGAGTAAACGCCCGGCAAGGTCACCGGGCTGCGAATGAAGGCGACAGCGTTGATCGGATTGGGTTGCGGACTGAACGCAACGTCGGGTTCGGGGCGCGACGACCGGGCTTCGGGCTGGAACGCGCTGTCGGTTTCGACATTGACTTGCGGATCGGGCGGCTGAAATTCGGGCGGGGGCAGCTCGTCCGGCGGATCATCCAATTCGGGCGGCGGCGCGTCGTCGACAAGGCGAATGGGTCCAAGGGTTCGGTCACGGGTTGTCGTCATGCCTGCGAGCAGAGCGACCAGCAACATGATCAGGCCGGGAACCAGCGCCCCCGACAGCGGGGAGACCAGGCGTTTGACTTGCAGCCGCGCCCATTTATGCTCGCCGCTTTCGCGCGGCTGACGGAGTCCGCGCCGCACACGCGCCCATTTCTGAATCAAGCCCGGCGATTCGAACGGACTCATCGGGTCTTCGCCAAACGAACCGGGGGAGCGATGATCGGAGCGAAAGTCGCTTTTCATGATAGCCTCCTTCTGTGGCGTGACGTTCGGGCGGCCCGTGTTGTCCGGCTGCTATGCTGTTGCTGCATAATGAACGTTCGGCGCGCAGGATATCTTAGGGTCTTCGCATAGATAAATTGGAGACGTGATTGATTGCGAGTGCGCGGGTGCGCGAGTTAGTGGGTGTGTGAGTGTGTGAGTGTGTGGGTGTGTGCGTGGGTGAAAACACACATACTCCCAAACCAAAATATCCACACACTTGGGTTGCAGGCGACAGCCCGCCTTAGCGGCGCTCTTCCCGCTCGCTAAGCCTGCCGGAGGCAGCTTTTTCTTGTGCTTGTCGAAACCTACGGAACAGCTCCGCTGGGATTAGGGAAGATTAAGGCGAAAGATTAGGGCGAAAGATTAAGGGGCTCGCGCCTTGAGCCCTAATCTTTCGCCCTAATCTCTGGTGGATTATGCGGCCGTTGAAAACAGGCTGAAGTCTGTCAACCTTGCCGAGAACTCCGTCGACTCTCTGCTTGTCTCGTGACTCTCAATTGCTGAAGACACAACATATAGCGGGCGCTTGAGTAAGTCAGCCACCCAGTTATTATTAAGGCGGACTGTCGCCCGCAACCCAGGGGTCGGAAGTCAGGTGTCGGGAAAAACCGTTCTCTTAGAGACCTGAGCATCGGTTTACGAGAACGGCGACCCGACTACGCTCTCCGAGCTACGCCGAGGCACGCGAGAACGGGTGACGAGTTGAAACTTGATCGTCCACCGCTATCGTCGCCCGCTCTCGCTTGCCCTCCGTAGCGTCCGCGCGAAGGAAGGTCCCCCGAATTTTCTTGTTATTTTCGGCAGGAAAGCGTGGTTAAGGCGCTAATCGCGGTACAGGAGGAACTCGGCGCGGCGATTCACGCGCCAGGCCGCCTCGTTATGGCCGGGGTCCAAGGGCTGTTCCGATCCGTAGCTGCGGGTTTGGATGCGTGTCGGCGACACGCCCAGCCGAATCAGATTGGCTCGCACGGCTTGCGCCCGGTATTCGCCCAGCGCCATGTTGTATTCCCGGCTGCCCCGTTCGTCGCAATGACCGTCAATGACCAGGCGCGCCCGCGGATTCGCCATGAGATAGGACGCCACCGCCTCGATCTTGCGCATCTCGGAGTCGCGTACATGCGATTTGTCGTACTCGAACTGCACGTTGTCGAATTGCGCGTCGGTCACGCGCACACCCATATCGTCGTCCATCCGGCCATGCTCCGTCATTGGCATATCGCCCGGATGAAGCTCGGCGGGTCCCAGCAGATATTCCACATCGCCGTTCTCGTGACCGCCGTTCTTGCCCTTGAACATTCCGCATCCGGTCGATAAAATCGCCAAAGCGCACACTGTTCCCACGCACACCAGCTTCCGCAATTTCCCTGTCATTGCCGATCTCCCTTTTTTCTTTGCGACCATACAGGCGAATACCAATCTCCCTCTCTTGGCGCCAAACGTACTGGAGGGTCCCCCTCCGTGTCAATAATAAAGATTTCGGAACGATAACCCACGCGCCGGGAACATACGATATGGCGGCCGTTCGGCGCCCAGGACGGCTCTTCGAAGTCGCCGGCCTCGTCGGTAATGCGATTCTTTTGACCCGTAGCGGGATCGATCGTGAACAGGCGATAGCGACCCTCGCGACGGCTGCTGTAGGCGATCAGCCCGTTCGAACCCCAGTCCGGCGCGACGTTCTCGGCGCCCTGATACGTCAGGCGACGGACCTGCTTGCCGTTGGCGTCCGTGATATACAGATGCGGCCGACCCGGCCGGTCGGAAACGAATACGATCTGGCGGCCGTCCGGCGACCACGACGGGCTGGCTTCCACGGCGTGCGGCGTCCGTGTCAGGCGCCGCAACGTTCGGGTTTCCAGATTCATGACGTAAAGCTCCGGATTGCCGTCTCTGGACAGAATAACCGCCATTTCCCGGCTGTCCGGCGAGATGGCGCCGCTGACATTGAGTCCGGGAAATTTGGCTATGCGTGTTCGCGCGTTTTTGCGCAAGTCGATTTGGTAAACATCGGGATATCCGCGATGAAACGACGTATAGACAAGCCGTTGGGCATCGGGAAACCACGAGGGCGCCAGCGCCACGGCCGCGTCGCGGGTCACCTGCACGAAATTTCCGCCGTCCGCATCGCAAAGGAACAGGTTTTTGATACCGCGCACGGATCCGATCAGAGCGATGCGAGTTGTGGCAATGCCGACCTGTCCGGTTACCGCTTCGACAATGTCGTCGGCCAGCGTTTTCGCCAGCGTGCGCGCGTCGCCTCCCGCGCCCCGATAGGTTCGCGTGAAATAACCGTGCCCTGTCGATACGTTGCGCACCGCGCCACGCGCTTCGGTTCGGTCGCCCGTATCCCGGTACGCGCCTTCAACAACGATCGCGGAACTCCGTCCCCTCGCTACGACAAACACGCCCGACCGAACCAAATTGTTCTCCAGTGTCTGGAGAAATTCCGCGCCCGACGCTCCGTCCGTCGTGATTCCCGAAATGTCGATGCCGGATTTTCCCGCGCCCGGCCGCACGATTTCCACATCCGCTCCCGCCGCAACATGGCAAAAAAATAACAGCAGGGCCCACGCCCCTCCCCAAGCTCTCATCATTCGTCACTCCAGTCTGAACGCCACGCTCACGCGATAGTTTCGTTTCTTCAAAAAATCATCCGATAAGCCCGCAATCCATGTCACCGACTGCACCGCCTTCATGACGGACGCATCCAGCGCCGCATTGCCCGACGGCCCCGTCAACGCGCGATCCGTCACGCGGCCTTGCGCGTCGAAACGTATTGTAACGGTCGCCGTCGCGCCGCCCGCCTCCTGACGGCTGGGCCGGTCTTCCCAGGCGCGATACAGCGTATCCCGGACACGCTGCAAATGGATTCGGCTATCGTCAAGCGTGACAGGCTTGTCGGGCGTTGTCAACTTCTTTTCCAGTTCCTGCACGATGTCGTCCCGAAACACCCGTTCGCGCTTCGGATCCAATTCGCGAACCACCCGTTTCTGGCTGACCTCGATTTCCCGCCTCGGCTTCGGTTTGGGCTTGGGCGGGTCGGGCTTAGGCGGCGTCGGCTCGGGTTTGGGCGGCGCCGGAGGCTCGGGATCGGGCGAACGTTCGGGCGGCGGCGCTTCCATGCGCAAAGTCACAGGCATCGATATTTCGGGCGCGGCCCGGCCGCAGCCTTGAAATCGCGGCCCGATCAGCAGGGCGAGCAGGGCGAGACCATGCGCGGCCGCCACAATTTTCAATGTTCGTCGAAAACGCGTGTTCATCGTTCTTCCGCTCGTGTCACCAGCGCCATGTTGGCGATGTTCGCCTCGTGCAACAGTTTCAGAACCGCGACCACGTCGCCATAGGCCAGCGTCTCATCGGCGCGAATCATGACCGTGACATCCGGCGACAACCGGCCCATTTCCAAAACGGCTGTCCGCAAGGCCTCGAACGTCACGGGCCGCTCGTCCAGATAGGCGTTGCCTTTCGCGTCCAGCCCTATCGTGCGCGCCGTCTCGGCTGCCAAATCTTGCGCCGTTGCGCGCGGAACATTGATTTCGATGCCGTATTCGATCAGAGGGAACGTGATGATGAAGGTGATCAGCAAAATAAAGGTCAAGTCCATCAACGGCGTCAGGTTGATGTCTCCCATGGGTTTCAAGGATGCGAGCGTTTTTCTGGCAGACACGGCAGTAAGCCCCTAAACTGGACGATACACCTTAACGCGGGCTTCGCCCGCAACCCAAGTGTGTGGGTATGTGGGTTTGGGAGTGTGTGAGTTTTCACCCACGCACTCACGTACTCACACACTCACAAACAATCACGCCTCCGATGTCTTGGTTATTCGGCAGGACAGTGCGATCAAGGCGCTAAGCGCCCCCTTCCGCGGCATGCGTTTCAAAGTCGGACGCCAGCTCCTGGCAGAAATTGTCCATCATCACTGAAAGCCGGCGAATCCGACCGCTCAGCGTATTGTAGCCGATCGCCGACGGCAACGCCACCAGCAGGCCCACGACGGTTGTCATCAGCGCGCCTGAAATGCCCGGCGCGACCGCCGAAAGCAACGCGCTTTCACCCATGCCCTGAAAGGCCTCCATCACGCCCCACACGGTTCCCAGCAAACCGAGAAACGGCGCGGTCGTCGTCGCCGTGGCCAGGAAGCCCATGCCGTCCTCGAGTCGCAGCGTCTGATCCGCCGCCGTTCGTTCGGCGGCGCTGCGCGCGGCATTGATACGAGCGGCGCTTAAGCGCCGCTCGGAAGACGCGGCGCCCGGCTCGGCCGCATTCGAATCCATCGCCTCGCAAGCTTGGACATACATAATGCCCAAAGGGCTGGCCGCCAGATTCCGACCTTTGCGGAACAGAGCGGTCGGATGCAATTCCTTGCGATAGGCAAGCAGAAAACGTTCGGACGCGCGCTGCGCGACAACAATTTCGCGAATTTTGGTCGCCATCACCGACCAGACGACGATTGAGCCGACAAAGAGAAACGCAACAATGACCTGGCCCGCCAGATTGGACTGACCGAAAGCGAAAAGGATGCCCGCCAAAGGCGCCTGGGAAAGAGGAATAAGCCATGCATGCATACGCGGCTCCCTGCGCGACGCGCGCGCATCG
>SLMC01000361.1 GCA_007133745.1 Kiritimatiellia bacterium | reverse complement strand
GCTTGATCCGGACTATTTCATGGAAAAACCCATTTTCAAACCCGGCCGCATGGAGCCCGAAGCGCTCAGCAGAGGTGTGGTAAAAGCCAGGCTGGAGTTCTATCGGTTCTCCAATGCCTGCCGGCGCATGCTGGATTTTGGGGCCAATATGCGAAACTTGATCAACGCCTATTTCTTTTTCAGATCTAATTTCACAGCCTGGAAGGACACGGTGGTTCAGGATAATTGACGATTCCTGTAACAAGCGCGTTGCGTGAGGCTATTCGACTACAAGAAAAGGGAAGATTTTTTGTTCATTTCGGGGGGACAAGGTTAATACCCTGTGAAGCGACACTGGAATGCAAGGGCGAAAGACCTTCCCCATAACCGAAGGAGAAACCTGTTATGAGACGTATAGCGGATAAAGAACGTGGCGTTCAAAGGGCTGCGGGTTCGGAACAAGGATTTTGGCAAGTATCCTGGTCGGAGGACGGTTGCCTTTTGGCGCGAAAAACAAGCGGTTTCGTAGCGAGCGTGCCTGAATCGCCGGATGCGAGCCCATGGGGCCGCAGCTTGGTCATGGCTTGGCGGATGGTTCAATCCGGCTTGACAAGCGCCTTAAGTTCCTCTATTTCAGTTAATAATACGGCGAATACGGCGGAATCCTGATCCGGAAACGAATACAAGGCGGGCTGACGCCCGCAACCCATGTTTTTTTCACTACGAAACACGCGAAAAGCGCGAAAAAACAATTTTTTTGTGCCTAGGAAAAGCTTTCGCGTATTTCGCGTGTTTCGTAGTTTCTCTCTTTTTTGACAGAACGCAATCTTCTGCTTGGGGCTCGTATGGAATCCTGTCAATTCGCCGAGTCTGCCAGCACGATTCCCGAACTGCTCTACCGGCGCATGACCGAGTCGCCGGAGACCCCTTGTCTCTTTTCCCGTTCGGATTCCGGCGCATGGCATGGCATGACTTGGCGCGAGTTCTGGCTGGCGGCCGCCGCAGGCGCAAAAACATTGCGGGGCCATGGTTTGCGTTCCGGGGATTCGGTCGCGATACTGGCGCGGACCCGGCGCGAGTGGATGATTGCCGAACATGCCGCCTTGCTGGCCGGACTGATGGTGGTCGGTGTGGATACGCATGCGCCGGAAGACCATATCGGCCATGTCTTGCGACACTGCGGCGCAAAGGCCTTGATTGCCGATACCGGCAAGAATCTTGACAAGGTTCCTTCGGATATTCGAAAAGCGCTTCAACTGACGGTGACGATGGATGTTTGCGAGCCGTCGGCCGACGCGATGGCGTGGTTGGCTTTCACAGGCGCGACCCTTGACGCCGGAGTCGGCGAACCGGTTTTTCCGGACGCAAAATCTTCGGCAACATTGATTTACACGTCGGGCACCACGGGCACGCCCAAGGCGATCGAGTTTACCCATGCGCATTTGATGGCGGCCTGCCGGTCCATTGTTCGGCTTTTCCCGGAAGTGGATCACCGGGATCGCACGGTATGCTGGCTGCCGATGTCGCATTTGTTTCAGCGCATGCTCAATTTGGCGGCTGTGGCCAAGGGCGGGCCGATCTATTTCCTGGACGATCCTCGCCAGATGATGGTTCAGTTGCGCGAAATCAAGCCGGCGGTTCTGATCGGGGTTCCTCGCTTTTTCGAAAAGGTTCATGAAGGCGTTCAGCAAAAAACGCGGGCTTTTCGTTGGGTCCCGCGTGTTTTGATGCGTCCGTTGCTGGCGGGACTGGTTAAGCGGATGTTCGGGGGCCGAATCAAGTTTCTGATTACGGGGTCTGCGCCGTGTCCGGCAGCGGTGCATGAATTTTTTGGCGATGCGGGGTTGCCGCTTTTCGAAGCCTATGGAATCAGCGAAAACGCCGTTCCCATGGCGGCCAATCGTTTTGGCGCCTGCCGGCGCGGTTCTGTTGGCACGTTGCTCGATGAAAACGAGATACGGTTCGAGGTTGACAACGAAATTCTTGTGCGCGGTCCGGGCGTGTTTGGCGGGTACTGGCGCGATGGCGAGTCGCGCGACTGCTTTACGGAGGATGGCTTCTACAAAACGGGCGATTACGGCATGCTGGATGGCGATGGTTACTTGCATTTGCGGGGCCGCAAGTCCGATCTGATCAAAACGTCCACAGGCCGAAGAATATCGCCTGCGAAACTGGAGTCGATGTTTCAGGCCAGCCCGTGCCTGGAGCATGCCGTCGTGGTGGGGAACGGCCGGAAACATCTGGCAGCTCTGCTGACGCTGAACCGGGCATGGCTGGCTCGCAAGCTGAAATGCGCGCCTTCCTCGGTGACGCTCGAGGCCTGGATGAAGGCGGAAGGCGCGCAAAAGGAAGTTTTTCAAGAGATGGACCGTATCAACATGCAACTTCCTGAATACGAGCGTATTCAATCCTTTACGATTCTTCCGCGCAGTTTTTCCATGGAAGATGGCGAATTGACCCCGACGCTAAAGGTGAAACGGCGCGCCTTGGAGGAGAAATATCGACCGCTGGTCGACGAACTGTATAAGGCCCTGTGAAAAATAAACAAAGAAAATTGCCACATTTCCCTGTTCGGCGGCGACTATAAGGAAATGAGGATCATGAAGGGTCGATGAAACATGTTCGGGAGGGTGGATGCATGAAAATATTGAAGCGACTTGTTTCAAGGCGCCATTTGAAGGTCAGCGATGCCGCCTCGCTGACCGGCGAAGCGTTGGACCAGCTTCCCGAGCATTACCGCTTGCCGGTTTGGCTGCATTGCGGGGAGAACATGACATTGGACGAGGTGGCCGAGGTGTTGTCCGTGCCCGAGAAGATGGCAAGAGCCCGCATGATGCGCGGGATGGATATTTTAACAGAAGCCCTGCGCCGGTTGGGAATGGAGTCTCCGTTGCAGGATGTGCGGACGGCTTTGTGTCTTTTGACGCAGTGTCCCGCTCCGGTTCGCTTGCACAAGGATATCGAGCTGCTGGTGCGGGATCATGGTCGGGAGCCTTGGCGATAGCGCCTTGCCGGACGAGGAAGGGCAGCTTGCTTACCTCATCTTACCTATTCGGAGCTGAAATCGACTTTTTTCAGGGGTTGAATTGAGTTTCACCCTTTGTTTACTTGGTTACGCTTAAACACCCCGCTTGATCGTAAGTTCCCGTCGATCAGCGACTAAGC
>SLMC01000228.1 GCA_007133745.1 Kiritimatiellia bacterium | reverse complement strand
TACTCGTACACATACTCGTACACTCTTATCTCTTATCCCCTCTTTCTCGACAAGATTGCGGAGATTCGCGTGTACGAGTAGGTGTAAGAGTATGTGTTCCTTCGGCTTTGCCCGACTTCTTACCCTCCGACCCTTTTCGGATGGGGTCTAATTAACCCGGCCCCTGAGCAAGCTCATGATCTGTGTGTCCCTTATGCTTACTGCTTGCATGTCGTCCAAGTATTCATAATCTATTCACTATTTTTGTAAAAAGCTTGATATGTAACGGTTTGAAATAGTATTTTATATTCATGAATACACACATGCTTGAACTGGAACGCGAATTCTCCCGGCGGGGGATCTGTTCGGCGGCTGAATTGACGGGAGCCCTGGCCATTAGCCAGCCGACTCTCTCCCGCATATTGACGGCCTTTCCGCCGGAGCGTTTGCATCGCATTGGGCGTGGCCGCAGCACGCGGTATGCACTGCATCAGCGATTCGAGTGGCTTGGAACGCACTGGCCCTTGTACCAGATAGGCGAAAATGGCGAGCCCAGCCGGATAGCGGATCTGCATGCCTTGCACGGCGGAGCTTGGCACGTAGAGCAACAGCACCCTTGGAATACGCTGCGTGGATCGATTTTTGCGGATGGCATTTTCCCTGGATGGCCTTGGTTCTTGGATGATTCGCGTCCGCAGGGCTTTCTAGGGCGGCTTTTTGCCCGTAACTTTTCCACAGAGCACCGCGTACCAGCCGATCCACGGCGCTGGATGCCGGAACATATTCTGTCCGCCTTGCTGCGCAAGGGGCATGATCTACCGGGGGCATTTGTTGTCGGGGAGGAGATGCTGGCCTTGGCCCGCCAGCGGTTTGCTGCCGATGTGATCGCCGGGGCGGGGCGAGAGGACGCGTATGCCCGTTTGGCCGCTTCCGTGATGGAAGGGCAATGGCCAGGATCATCCGCAGCCGGGGAACAGCCGAAGTTCATCGCATGCACGGAGAATGCCGACGGACAGCCGTGTCCTGTCATAGTTAAATTCAGTGGCGACATGAACGATCCCGCGCAAGCCCGCCGAGCGGACTTGCTGGTGGCGGAATGCCTGGCAGACAAAATCCTGCTGGAGGCGGGTATTCCTGCTGCCCGAACCGATATCCTCTATCACAGAAACCGTTGTTATCTGGAGTCGGTGCGGTTTGATCGCACCCCGGCAGGCGGTAGACGGCATCTGATATCGCTGCTTGCGCTCGATGCCGCCTATTACGGCGATATTACCAGTCCGTGGCCTCAGGCCGCCCGACGACTGGAGCGGGACGGGTTTCTGGATACGGCATCGGTGGAACGCTTGAGGATGCTGTGGTGGTTCGGGCAGTGCATGGGCAACTCCGACATGCACTACGGCAATATCAGCTTGCACTTTGGTCCCGATTGGCCCTGCCAACTTGCCCCTGTGTACGACATGTCGCCCATGGCGCTGCACCCGCGCACCGACGGGTCCCTGCCGGACCGTCTCCCGCCGGTACCGCCCTGTCCGCCGGAGGAGTCGTCTGTTTTTGAGCAAGCCGCCGACCTCGCGGCCGATTATCGCGGCCGATTGCTGTCTGATCCACGCCTAACCCCGTCGTTTAAAGCCGCCATTGTAAAGGTTTAAATTGGCGGCTTGCGAGATCTGTTCTGCAGATTCGAGAAGGGTTCCCGGACGGGACTGTCATGATTCACCCTGCTCAGGCGCGACTTGAACGCCGACCCTTGATCTGCAGTGAAATTATTTGTGTGTCCCTATGGATTGCTATGGATTGTCGGATACAAAGAAAGCGAAGAAGCCCAAGCCGTTTATACTTATGCTTCGGGAATCCGCGTCGGTTCTGGAACGCAAATTAACTCGACAACCCAGGTGAAAACTCGCTACTCTCTAAAATATAAGGTGACCACAAGTATGAAGAGCAGCGAAAGAGCGAGAGCGGCGGACATGGCGCGCGTGCTGGTGTTGACCAACACGCGTTCCGGACTGCAGAACAAATTTGGCGTTGTTCGGCGGGCATTTAAAAAATACTGGGAGCAGTCGCACGGCGCGGAACTGTTCTACCAGTTTTCGGACAGCAAGGAGGATGGCGAACGCAAAGCCAGGCGTGCTGTCGAGGCCGGTTTCAACGCGATTATCGTGGCGGGTGGAGACGGCACGGTCAGCACGATTGGTCGCTGCCTGGTCGGCACGCCCGTTTCACTGGGTGTGATTCCATGCGGCAGCGGCAACGGGTTCGCGCGCCATTTCGAAATTCCGCTGGCCGCCGACAAAGCCGTTGCGGCCCTGGCGCAGGCCCGTCCGCTCGCCATCGATGTGGGTCTGGTCAACCACACCCCCTTTTTCGTTACCTGCAGCATGGCCTGGGACGCCGCCATCGTGCGCTCGTTCGAGCGCTATCCCATACGCGGCATTGTTCCCTACATTTTGGCCGGCGTTCAGGAATTTTTCGACTACACGCCGCAGAACATGGTCGTCACCATGGATGATCGCGCCGCGATTCGTTTCGAACATCCCATTGTGTTTACCGTGGCCAATCTGTCGCAATTCGGGGGTGGGGCGCGCATCGCGCCGAACGCCGATCCGCGCGACGGTGAACTGGAACTGGTGGTGGGGCTCAAGCAGGACGCGGCCCGGCTCATGGCCAATCTGGCGAATCTGTTCAATGGCCAAATCGATCAAATACGGGCCTTGCGCAGTTACGCGTTCCGCAAACTGACTGTGCTTCGCGAAACGGCGGCGGCCATTCAGATCGACGGCGAGCTTGCCGAAGCGCCAAGGGAAATTGTAGTTCAGGTGGCGCCTCGGTCTTTACAGGTGCTGGCGCCGGGCTAGCGCCGATATCAGCCTAGATTCGGCAGTTCAGCGTCCCTTTCTGTCGTAGGTGACCAGTGACCAGTTTACCTTAAACGCATTCCGTCAAGCGCTAGACGCGCACATTCCGACAGTTTGTGAAGCCGTCTAATACGAACGTTCGAAGCAGAAAATGATTGAACGCCAACCCTGAAAGGGTTATGCAACAGAGCCGGGGGCAACGCCCCCGGATAGCGGGCAGCAGCCACCTCTCTCCCCGTCCCGCGCTGGGATGCGTCAGGGAGCATGCTCAGGTTTTTTGGGAATCTGAGAACTTTGTCGCGAGCTTTGTCGGTAACTTTGTCGAC
>SLMC01000188.1 GCA_007133745.1 Kiritimatiellia bacterium | reverse complement strand
TTCTTCAACGGCATTCCGGCCAAACTGACGATGTCCGCCACGGGCGTGTCGCGCACCGACAGCTCGGTCAGTTTCATGCCGCGCAACGGCGACAAATCGGAAACCGATGTCAGCGACAAATCAAGCTTTTCGAGCGCAAGCTTTTCGAGCGCCGAAATATCGGACAGCGGCGCGCCTTTTCGGTCGCCTTGAGAGCCATGCGCCGCTATACCGGTGCAAACGACCTCTCTCAAATCCGGCAAGGCAGCCAAAGCTTCGATATTCCTTAAAGCCGCCGAAACTATTTCCACGCGCACAATGCGACCCTGATCGTCGGATTGCATGCGTATCCCCGTCTGGAACAATCCTGGATTGCGCGCGGTCATCGCCCGAATGAACGCGGCCCGCAATGCGGTGGCCGCATCGACAGGCGGATCGGCGGTCTTGTCGGGCGGCGGATCCGCAGGTTTGGCCTCGATGCGCGGCACATTGGCCAGCACAGTCAGCACGCGCTCAGCCTTGTCCATAAACGGAGCAGCCTTGTGCCGAGCGCGAAAATCGCGCACGCCCCGTTCCAGCCGCACGGCATCCTCGTAACTGTACCGTCTGCCCTGTAACGCATTTAGCCAGGCATCCTCGTCGAAAAAACCGACAACCACGCCGGCCATGCGCATGAGCGAAATCAGATCCTTCTCCGCCAAGCCGTCCGCCAGCCCCTTTTTCTCGGCATCCTGCATAAAGGCGATAAGCGGCGCGCCCAGAATCGAATCCACCTTGGCGAAAAACTGTATCGCCTGTTCGGGCTGACCTGCCTCCATCATCATGAACCCTTTAGCCAAGGCAATACCCGGCTCGTCGTCCGAACCCATGCGCAGAAACCGTTCGCGAAGGGATAAATCCGCCACAAAAAAACGCACCGGCCTGACTTCCTTCTCGTGTCCGCGCCACCCCGTTTCCTCTCCAATCACACGGTTGTCCGTGACTTCCTTGATCGTAAACTCGCGCTGCTCGCCGGCCACCTCCATGCGAATAGTTTGACCTTTTCGGGCGGCGAACCAGGCCAAAACCGCCCGATCCACTTTCGAGGCCTCTTCCAACAAACGCTTAACGGTTTCGACCTCCGCCCTTTTCTCGGCCAAAACATCGCTGGCCAGAGCCGACTCCATCAGAACCAACGCGCTGCCCACGCCGCGGGTCATCAGGCGAAACACCGTATCGGCAAGGGTTTGACGCCAAGCCGCTTCAGCTTTGAGATCCCGTTCCCTGCGTAAAGCGTCTTGCTGTTCCATCTCCTGTCGCAATCCGGCGGCCAGATTCATGCGTTGCTCGGCTGTTTCGGCGGCGAGCAACCCGGCGTAATTCTCGTAGCGGTCGACCGCGTCCGCCAAATGGCCCTGTTCAACCAGCGCGGCGACCTCTTGGCGCAACGCCGACATCACGGCCAAGTGTCGTCTTTGCTTGGCTTCCCGGGCCCGCTGCGCCGCCTGGCGCGCGCGCGATTCGTAGTCCGTTCCGCGCCCCTGCTCCGCCACCTCCAGATAACGCGCCACGTTCCCGTCGAACAAATCGGGATTGGCCTTTTCAAAGCTTTGAGCGGACTCGAAAGCAGACCTCAAACGGTCAAGACGATCCTGCTCCGCCTGAGCTTCCAAGCGGCTTTGCTGCAAAAAGTGGTCGCGTCGCCTCACCGTGCGTCCAACCCTGGGGATCATCAGCATCAAGGCCAGCAGCAATACGCCGAGCACAATAAGCGGAACAGGCGATTTGCGGGGCGCATCGGGAATCGCGGCGGGGACCGGCGCCGCAGCCGACGGCCTCGACCCCGCATTTTTAAACATCGGAACCCTTTGCGGTTTCGACTTGGAAGCGACAACGACCTTGTCCGGCCCCTGACGCGCCTTGCGCACCGCGCTCGCGCCTTCGACAAGAATCGGATGGTGCGGCGGCCGCTTTTTCTTGACCCTTGCCAAATCGGAGAGAACGGCGCTCCAGTCCTTCTGTCTCTGCGCCCGGTCGCGAGCCAGCATTTTTTCGATCAAAGAACAGAACTGCTTGGAAAGTTTCGGATTGATGTCCGCAGGATGCACCGCCGTTTCGCTCAACTGCTTCTTGAGAATCTGTGTCGCGGTCGGCGCATCGAACATGTCCTTGCCCGTCGCCAAAAAATACAAAGTCGCACCCAGCGAATAAATGTCGGACCGGCTGTCGAGATCGGACTCGCCTCCAGCCTGCTCCGGAGAAATGTACGCGGGCGTCCCCATGATTTCGTCGGACACGTCCTTGTGACTCATGGCGCGAATCGTGCGAGCCAGACCGAGATCGGCCACTTTAACGGCGCCGTCCGCATCGAACATGATATTGTCGGGTTTGACGTCGCAATGGATGATACGCTCTTTGGACCACGCATAGTCCAGAGCCTTGGCCACGCCTTCGGCGACGTTCAAAACCTGCTTTTCCGAAAGCGGCCCTTTCTCGCGGACAATATCGCCCAAAGTCCGCCCGGCAATGTATTCCATAACGATATAGCAGGTGCCGCCATCCACGCTGGCGTCGTACACCTGGATAATGCCCGGATGCTTGAGCTTGGCGGCCGCCTGCGCTTCCGTCTGAAAATTCCGGACATCGGCCTCGGCGGCCGAAAACTCGGGAGACAGAACCTTGACCGCCACAATCCTGTCCAGCGACACCTGTCGCGCCTTGAACACCGTGGCCATGCCGCCGCTGCCCAGCTTTTCCAGAATATCGCACCCCGGTATCGCCATGCGTCCCTCGTGTAAAAAACTTCTCTTTGTATCGTTCGAGTCTGCGAGTCAAATATTTCCAGCGCGACCATGCGCCCTGTTACGGCACGAAGTCTTCAGCAGACTGTCATCCATAATTCCATTCGCTATTGGATGGTATTGTCTTCAGCGCAGAGTTCAGGTTTCAGGTGTCAGGTGTCAGATTGCAAAAATGCTATACTTCAATACTTGTCCTAAGTCTGTTTCCGAACGAAGCCGAATATGTTTTTCCTGAAACCTGAACACTGAAACCTGTTCTCTCTCCATCGTTCCATTGTTCCTCGGGATGCCGGTGGGTTCAATCAATCCGCATCCAGGGCATCCGATAAAACCACGCTGTAAAAAATCGCCAGACGCGCGCCTTCCTTCCAATCGTCGGGCGCCAAACCGGCCTTCTCGCACAACGACGC
>SLMC01000075.1 GCA_007133745.1 Kiritimatiellia bacterium | reverse complement strand
GATTAAGGCGCTAACGCCTAACACCTAACACCTATGGACTAGTGATCACTAATAACTAATAACTGGTCACTGATCACTGATGACTGATTACTTTGGCTGCGGGGCCGAAGGCCGTCTTGGGGGAGTTATGAAAGCCGAAGACATGAGACGTTCCGTATCCGTGTCCACTTTTCTGGAAACGGGTCGCGACATATGCCGTATGGACATAGCCGCCGGCAAGCAGGCGCTGGATCGGCGCATTCGGGAGGCTGCCATTCACCGTCCGGGCTTGGCTCTGACCGGGTTCTACAACTATTTCCCGCAGGACCGGGTTCAGGTGATCGGCTTGGCGGAAGACCGCTATCTGGCGTCGCTGTCCGGCGAACAGCGTCGCGAACGGCTTCAGCGCCTTTTTAGGCGGAAGATTCCGTGTGTCGTCGTGGCGCGCAACCGGCGTTTGATCCCGGAGATACCGCCTTTGGCCGAGGCGCACAAGGTTCCGGTTCTCAAGACGCGGATGATCACCAAGCATTTTATCAATGCGGCGACGATCGTCATGGAAAACCTGATGGCGCCCCGGTTGAAGGTGCAGGGCACCATGGTGGAAATCATGGGGATCGGCGTTTTGATTGAAGGCAAGCCCGGCATGGGCAAGAGCGAGACGGCGCTCGAACTGATACGAAACGGTTCGGCGCTGGTTTCGGACGATTTGACGGAATTCCGTCTGGACAGTTCCGGGGCCATTGTGGGCGCGCCTGTTAACGTGACGCGCTATCACATGGAAATCAAAGGACTGGGCATTATTCATGTGCCCAGCCTTTTCGGCGTGGCGGCTATTCGGGAAGCCAAGCGTCTGGATCTGGTGGCGAGTCTGTGCCGGCCGGACAGCAAGGAAATCGCGGAATCCGGCGATTCCTCAAGCGACGTGTTCAGGCTGTTCGACAGAGACATACCCCGCGTCCACATTCCCGTTGCGCCCGGTCGCAATTTGGCGAACATCATCCGCACGGCGGCGCTGGACCAGAAGCTGCGGCGGCTGGGCCACGATGCGGCCAAGGAACTGGACGAGCGATTGATTTCCATCATGAGTCGGGAGCCCTATGCCAGTGAATAGCCTGAATCCGGAAAACAAGCTTCTCGCCCGCGACATCGAGATACGCAATCGGCTCGGCATTCACGCCCGGCCCGCGTCGCTCTTCGTGAAAATCGCATCCCGCTACGATGCGGAAGTGATGGTTCAGAAGGGGGACAGCAAAGTGTCGGGCAAGAGCATTATGGGGCTGATGACTTTGGCGGTCCCTTGCGGCACGCGCTTGAGGGTCACGGCGGAAGGCGATGACGCCGAAGAAGTATTGAACGAACTGATCGAGTTGATCGAGAACAAGTTTGACGAGGACTAGTTCGGATGCCGATCTCTGCTTCAGATAAATCCGTTGTGACGCTTCAGGGCATCGGCGTATCGCCCGGCGTGGCGGCCGGACCGGTTTTCGTGCTGAGCGGCGAGTCGCTCAGGGTGGTGGACCGCGAAATTCCGGTCGACAAGATTCGGGACGAAGTGGCTCGGCTCGAGGACGCGTTGATCGAGACCCGCTCGCAGATCATGAAATTGCAGCGCGATTTGGCGTCGCAAACCGGCGTGGCCAATGCGTCGGTTCTGGATGCCCATTTAATGACGTTGGACGATCGGACGTTTATCGAAGACATTGTCCAGTACGTGCGCGACCGCCACCGCAATGTCGAACGGGCGCTGTACGACGTGACCGAGCGGTATGCCGAGGCGCTGAGTTCGGTCGACGACGCCTATCTGAGCGAACGCGTGGCCGATATTCGGGATGTGGCCCGACGCATTGCCAAGAATCTGGCCGGCGACAGCGGCAATGTCTGGGAGGATCTGGCGCACCGTCATATTATCGTGGCCAACGATCTGTCGCCTTCGGAAACCGCCGGGCTGCGCAGGGACATGGTTCTCGGGTTCGCGACCGATCTGGGCAGCGCCACCTCGCATACGGCCGTGATGGCGCGCGCTCTCGAGATTCCCGCCGTTGTGGGCCTGCACGATGCCAGCCGCAAAGTCGAGCCGGGCGATCACGTTCTGATCGACGGGAACAAGGGGCTCTTGATTCTGAATCCCACGCCCGAAATGCTGAACCGGTACGGAGCGGAGGATGTCGCCCGCCAGACCATCAGGAAGGGGCTGGACAGCCTGTTGCACGAGCCGGCGGAGACCCGCGACGGCCATCGGATCGTACTCTCGGCGAACATGGAATCGATCGAAGAAATCGAGGCCGTAACGCGTTACGGCGCGCAAGGGGTCGGCCTGTTCCGCTCGGAATACCTGTACCTGATGCGGCAGGGCGTTGTCGGCGAGGAGGAACAGGCGACAGTCTATCGAAAGGTGGCCGCCGCTTTGCATCCCGCGCCGGTCATCATTCGCACCTTGGATTTGGGCGGCGACAAGATCATGCCTCAGCACGAATTCGCGCGGGAGGTCAATCCGTTTCTCGGCTGCCGCTCCATTCGGCTCTCGCTTCTCTATCCGGACAGCTTCAAAAGCCAGTTGCGGGCCATCTTGCGGGCCAGCGTGGAAGGGAACGTGAAAATCATGTACCCCATGATCGGCAACGAGGGCGAGGTGGTGCGCGCCAACGAACTGCTGGAGGAGGCCAAGCGCGAATTGTCCGCCGCCGGGATCCCGTTCGACAAGGAGATAGATGTCGGCATCATGATCGAAGTGCCCGCAGCCGCTTTGACGGCCCACGCCCTGGCCGAGCATGTCGGGTTTTTCAGTATAGGCACCAACGATCTTGTGCAATACACGCTGGCCGTCGACCGTGTCAACGAACGCGTAGCCTATTTGTACGAACCGACGCATCCTGCCGTTCTGGAACTGATGCGGCGCACGATCGAGGCGGCGCATTCCCATTCGCGCTGGGTCGGGGTGTGCGGCGAAATGGCGGGCGACCCCATGCTGACGATGCTGCTGGTAGGCATGGGGGTCGACGAGCTGAGCGTGGCGCCGTCCGCCGTGCCGGTCGTCAAGGAGGCTATCCGCAGCGTGACGCTGGATCAGGCCCGAACGCTAGCGGAAACCGTGCGCGAGTGCAGGTCCGCGACCGAAGCCCTCGCCCATTGCCGCCGATTGATGCGCGAAACGGCGCCGAAACTCCTGGAGATTTGAGAAGAGGATGATTCG
>SLMC01000037.1 GCA_007133745.1 Kiritimatiellia bacterium | reverse complement strand
GGCGGTGGCGACGCACGGGGAACAGTATTGCGGCGCCCGCCGCATCCGTCAGCTTGGGCTCGGCCAGGCCATGACGCTCAAGCATTTGCAACGGCATGGGCTGGAAAGTCTCGCGCGCGCCGAGACGCTGCTTCTTGCGCAAGACTATATTACGGGAGAACCGTTTCGCCTGATTCGTCAGCGCGAAAGCGGACTGGTTGCCGTCCATCCCTTTCCCCGTCGGCAGGATATGGGCAAATACTATCCTGATCAATATTACGGGGAGAAACCTTTCGCCTACGAAATCAACGATGCCCGAAGCCGCTTCCGAGCGATGCGCCGACAAATCAAGCCGGGCGACAACGTTCTGGATATAGGGTGCGGACGGGGGTTGCTGCTCGACAGATTGCGGGGCGCGGGTTGCGCCGTTGCGGGCACAGAACTCTCGGAGCATAGTTCAAGATACGCCCGCGAAACGCTGGGATTGACTGTCGAGCGAAAGAACATTGAGGATGCCGGGTTTCCCGCGCGTTCGTTCGATTGCGTGACGATGTTTCACAGCCTCGAACATATGCCGTGTCCGGAAACGGCTCTGAACGAGGCGCGCCGCATCCTGAAACCAAACGGAAAAACCCTGATAGAGGTTCCCCGTTTCGACAGCGGCTATGCGCGCTGGTTCGGCGCAAAATGGTTCCATCTCGATGTTCCGCGGCATCTCTATCATTTCGAGGAGCGAACGCTGCTGGCTTTGCTCGAAAGAACAGGGTTTCAGACGCTAAGCGTCCGAAAATACGGCATCGTTTACGATGCATTCGGATGTTTGCAAAGTATGCTCAATGGTGTATGTTCCGAATTCAACTTGCTGAACGATATCACCACGAAACGAAAATCGGCCTGGACGCTGTTGCGCTCGGGAACATGGCGGCAAAGAAGAGATGCGCTGGTGTCGCTGGCGGCCTTGACTTTTCTGTTTGGTCCTCTGTTGCTGGTGGCCGGCGGTGTAGCGGCTTTCGGTCGTGGCGGCATTTTGCGGGTCTGGGCGACCCCTTTCCCGCAGCGGGAGAACGAATGAACACAACGCTTGACGGGCTGGACGATCTGGCTTTGGTCAGGAGATATCTTGACGGCAACGATGCGGAGGCTTTAGGCGCGCTGTTCGAACGCCATGCGAGCCTGGCCTATCGCATGGCCTTTCGCGTCATGCGCAACGCCTCGGATGCCGAGGAGGCCGTGCAGGAAGCCTTTGCGGACATGGTCCGCGCGTTGCCGCGCTACCGGGGCGGGGCGGGATTCAAGGTGTGGCTGGTCAAGGCGGTTGTCGGAACATGCAAAATGAAAATTCGCTCTCATGTGCGGCGGCGTCAGCGGGAAGAACGCTATTCTCTGGACCGGGAGATCATGGCCGTGAATGCGGACGAGGGGGAAGATCGGACTGCGGAGATGGCCGAGGCGACCCGGAAAATTCTGGACACGTTGCCGGACCTGTACCGCTTGCCGATCTGGATGCACTATGGCGAAAACATGCCGTTTCAGGCGGTTGCCGCCGCGCTGGCCAGCACGGAAAACACCGTGAAAAGCCGGGCGCGGCGCGGGTTGGAGCTGTTGCGGAACCGCCTTGCCCGCGCGGGCCTCTCCGTATCCGCAGCTTCGGTCGCGGGCGTATTGCCTCTGTTGCCCATGGATTCCGCGCCGCACTCGCTCACGGAATGGATACGAAATTTTACGCGACAAGCCGCGAGCGTTCCGCCTGAACCGTTGAGGGCTACGGGCAAGACGCGCGGCATCCGTCTGGCGGTCGCCGCCACGACGGTGGCGGCGGCGGGCGGCGCCTTGCTATGGCTGGACCCGATGTCTGTCAGGTCCGTGAAAAATGGCGGGCCACCACTGCGGTCGGAAAAGGCCGCCTTCTATTGGCATTGCGATTTCAACACGCCGGACTCCACAAACCTTTTCACCACGGCTTTAGGCGCGTTCCGCCATGTCCCCGATGGAGGACCCGACGGGTCGGGCTGTCTGGAAACGGTTGAAGAGGACACAGTGATAGATGTCCACGTCCCGATCGAGACTTTGCCAGTACGGGTTTCCTACCGACAGGCGCCTATTCTGCCCCAACCCGTTGGGGCCTTCGCAGCGTTTACGTTTTGGAGCCATTACGAATTTTGCGCAAGATTCGAAGGCATTGGCGAGATGCGTCGGGACCTCTTGTCAAGAGGGCAGTCTTTGCTTTGGTCTTCCGCTTCCGACTATGTTGCCGCCGACGCGATCGACCGATGGGTGGACGGCCGGCGCACCGGCTATTTTGCCATTCGCAGAGCGCCGCACGCTTTGCTGCGACTCAAGTTTCGCGGCCGGCATAGGCTGGACGATTTGACGATACAGTCCGTTTCGCCCGAGGATCTGCCCGACACGAGCGTGTTTGCGCACGCGCTCGATTCCATCCCGCCGGACAAGCGGACAGGCGCCGTGGCTCTTCCCGAACTCAAGCCGGGCCCTACGCACAAGTCCGTGTCCGTGTTCTTCCGCCCACCCAGACTCTAGCTCCTAGCCCCTAATCCTTAGCTCCCAGCCTCTGGCCCCGCCAAATCTTCTACGCAATTCGCACAGAACCAACGGGTTCAGATTCTGCCCACAGATTCTGTGGAGGAATCCGAATTTCATGCACCTTCTTTGCATCTGGCGGCAACCATTGTTTGAAGAGGGGGGAAACAACCATGCGTCGTGATCATTTTTCCCGAATACTGTTTGTCGGTGAAGGGGTTACGGCAGCCCATGTAACCCGGCCGCTGGGGCTGGCCCTGGGGATGGACCGCTCCCGGTTCGAGCCGGTTTTCGCCGCCGATCCGCGCTACGAACCCATGGTTGCCCGCGAAAACATGCCGTTCGAGCCGCTGCCCTGCATCGAACGCGAGACGTTCCTGAAACGGCTGGACAAGGGCGCGGCCCTGTATTCGCTGAACGAGCTGCGCCGGTATGTGCAGGACGATTTGCGGCTGATCGCCAAAGTCAAACCGGACGCGATCATAGGCGATTTCCGCATTTCGATGGGCATCTCCGCCGAATTGAGCGGCATCCCGTATCTGTCCTTGAGCAACCTGCACTGGAGCCCGAACGCGACTCTGCCGATCCCGGTCCCGGAACATCCCCTGGTGCGGGTCTTCGGGGAAGCGGCCATGCGGCGCGTTACCGGCCTGAT
>SLMC01000277.1 GCA_007133745.1 Kiritimatiellia bacterium | reverse complement strand
TCGCCCATCAATTGGCACAACAGCGTTTCGAGCCGGGCATGCGCCATGCCGCCGAACAATCCGGGCTTGAGTTCCTCCCGTCCGATCTCGTTCAGACCCGTCTCGATGCGCTCGCGAAGTTCGGCCAGCAGTTGCGGCACGGTCAAGGCGGTCAAATCCTGTTTCTTGCGGCTTTCGACCCATTCCACGAAAGACGGAGCAACCTCTTTTTCGAAACGTTCCTTCACGGTTGCCGCTGTTTTCTTGCGGATTTTCGATGAACGCACGGCGTCGCGAACGATACGCGGCAAAGCTCGCAAAAACCGGGCGTCGGCCTTCTCGGCGGCAAACTGATCGGGCGCGGCATCCATCAGCTTCGGGTCGCGCGCCACATTGTCCACATTGTACTTGACCGGCAACACATCGTAGAACAATCCGGCGGCCCGGTCGGGATCGGCATAGATGCGACCGCCGATCAGGTCCAAAAACCCTTCGCGATTGACCGCCTCGGTCTGACGGTAGCCCAAATCGCGATACATGCGGCCGAACCCGCCGTTCCCGCTCATGAAACCCTTGACGATATCCCACGTCAACGGCGTCGGCGACGGCAAAATCTCGTCCAGATTGTGCCGAACCCAGACCTTTCTTTGTTCCCCCGCCAAAGCGCGCAGGCGCTGAATTTCCTCCTGCCGGCCCTGTTCGACATCGCGCGCGATATCCAGTCCGCGAATGGCCCGGGCCTGAAGCAGACTGAACCGTCCCTCGGCCAACCCCCACTCCAGGTCCATGAACATGCCGTCGTAAAACGCTTCCACCTTCATGGCTATGCCGGCCAGCTCCCGAACGTGCGCTTCGGTCAGGGACGCCGTGTCCGGATCGCGTTCCCGCACATCGCCCAAGGCGCGAACCATGGCGGTCTTATGGCCGATTGCGGAATCTTTCAAGGCCAGCGTCTTGCGGTCCACCACGAACTTGTCCGGCTGCACGTCGCCCGACACCACGGCCTCGCCGAGCCCGTAGGCGGACTCGATAATCATTTCCTCGGCTTCTAGCCTGTTGGGATTGGTGGTGAAGACAATGCCGGAAATCTCGGACGGAAACATGGCTTGCACGTTCACCGCCGTACCGGCCAAGCCGCGAATGTCGTGCTCGCGCCGATAGGTCACCGCGCGCTCCGTGTTCCAGGACCGGAACACCGCCTCGATACATTCCTTGAGCGCGGTCTTGGGATCGGTCGGGAAGGGTCGGCCGGCCTTCTCCCGATAAAGGGCCAGATAGCGATCCGTCAAAGTCTTGAGCGCGGCGGCATCCTTGATTGCGTTCGCATCGCCCAGCGCTTCGAAAACCGAAGCGGCAATGCCGGCCACAGCCCCGGAAAACATGACGATAAATTGCTGATAAACCCGCCAGAACGCGGCAGGGTCCGGAAACGCAGCGGCCATCTCGGGGCTCAACCCGCAATTCAGGATGGTATCCATCATGCCCGGCATCGAATGAGCCGCACCGGAACGCACGGAGACCAGCAGAGGCGCGGCGGCATCGCCATAGCGACGCCCCGTCGATTTTTCAAGGCGCGTCAAATAGACCTGCACCTCGTCCTCGAGCCCGGCGGGCCAGCGCCCGCCGCCCTCGAGAAAATCGCGACAGCATTCGGTGACGATCGTGAATCCGGGCGGCACCGGCAGTCCGGCCCGGCTCATCGCCGCCAGCGACGCGCCTTTCCCGCCCAAAAGTTCCTTGCGTTCGGGATCGCCCTCGGCCGCGCCGTCTCCGAAGAAATATAGTCGCTTATCCGGCATGTCAACGCCTCGTTTCAACACGTTATCTCGGCCTCACACAGACCAGTCCCCGTTTTTCCGTCACAAAATACAAATGCGAATCCACCTGAATAGCTGGCGAAACAGCCTGTCCCATCCAGCCGATCCGGCCCAGCGGACGCACTGTCTCGCCCGTCGCCACATCGAAGTATTCAATGGCGTTCGGAATGAAATAAAGGATTCTGTCGCCCGCGATCATGGGCGCAACACCGGGCGTCGTCTCCGTTTTCGTCAGGATATTCGCGCCGTCCCAGTTGAACGCCCAAACGGAACCGCCTTCCGAGGCGCCGGCAATCACGGCCGTATCGCAGACGAGATTCCCCGTTACGGTCCCGCAGGCGTTGGACCAGAGAGTGGCGCCGTCAAGCACATCCAAAACGAACAGGCCGTCGGTCGTACCCACAGCCAGCCGATTTCCCGAGATGATCGCCCCCGTCGTCGGCTCGGCATCGAGCGACGCCTGCCACAACACGGCGCCGTTCGCGTCGCTCAGCGCCCGCACCGAACGAGCCGAACGGGACACCGCGAAAACCATGTCGTGTCCGAGCGCCGGACAGCCGACCGGCTCCGGAACCTCCGCCGTCCAGCGAGGCTCAGACGACCAGGGCGCCGAGCCGTCCTGCGGCACATCGAATCGCGAAAGACTCTGGTCGCCATCGTACACCCACAGTCCGGCTACCGTCAGAAGCATGCGGCCCGACGCGCCGTCGGAAATATCCCGGCGCCCGATCAAGGCCCCCGTCTCCGCCTGAACGGCATACAAGCCGCGACCCGCGTCGCCTGGAACCCCGTCGATCGCATAAACGGTCTGTTCATTGAGGGCGGGCCCGCCCGAAGGCGCATGGCGCGTCTCCGCGAACCAAGCCTGCTCGTACCCCTCGCGTTCCCCCGTAAGCGTCAATTTCACCAAGCCGTTTCGTGCGCCCTTGAGCCCCATGACCAATGCGCCGCCCGCATAGGCCGGCGCCGTCGAAATTTCGGGCAACGCGCCCTCCGCGTCGGCATCGTCGTCGGCAGGATAACGCCAGGCGAAAATGGAGCGCGGCGCCAGAGGCGAACGGTCGACCCAGCCGGATCGGCCCGGCCCGCCCAGCGGACCGCTCCATATTTCGGGGCGTCTTTCGCTCAGCGGTTCACCCACGCTGATCAATCCATCGGCCTCGGTCCCGACATACACCTGGCCGCGGGCCACGGCCGGAGAACTCAGATACAAACCGGCCGAACCCAACTGCATGTCCCAAACCGGATCCAAGGTCGCCTTGTCCATGACATAGAGCTTGCCGGACGTCGTTACCGCATAGACATGATCGCGGCTGACGGCGGGCGAGGCAATGACCGGCTCGTTGACACGCCGTTCGCGCGGCGCCTGATTGTCGTAGGT
>SLMC01000019.1 GCA_007133745.1 Kiritimatiellia bacterium | reverse complement strand
AGGGCCGGAAGAGATCGACGGAAAGATTCGCGCGCTGCGCGAACGTCATGGATCCGAGCTGCTGATTCTGGGTCATCATTACCAGCGCGACGCCGTGCTGGCGCATGCGGACGAGCGAGGCGATTCGCTCGAGCTGGCGCGCAAGGCGGCCGCGCGCAAGGATGCGAAGCGCATCGTCTTTTGCGGCGTGCGGTTCATGGCGGAATCCGCCGATATCCTGACCGGTCCCGAGCAGGCCGTCTACATGCCGGCCCCGGCAGCCGGCTGCCCGATGGCGCGCATGGCCGATGCCGAGTCCATGCGGCGCGCCTGGTCGGACTTGAACGCCGTGTCCGACGACTGGCTGCCGGTCGTCTATGTCAACAGCACAACCGAGGTCAAGGCCTGTTGCGGCGCATGGGGCGGGAGCGCCTGCACGTCCAGCAATGCCGGCCGGGTTTTCGAATGGGTGTTCAAGCAAGGCAAGAAAATCCTGTTTCTGCCCGACGAGCATTTAGGGGTCAATACGGCATGCGACTTGGGTTTGGCGCCCGACGAGGTTTGCGTGTACGACCCGCGCCTGCCGAATGGCGGCCTGACAACGGAGGCTATGCGCCGAGCCCGCGTTGCGGTTTGGAAAGGGTTCTGTCTGGTCCATGCGGCGTTTACAGTCGAGGCCGTGCACGAAGTGCGGCGTGTGCGGCCGGGCGCCAAAATCATTGTGCATCCGGAAACGCCGCGTCCGGTGGTCGAGCTGGCCGACGCGCACGGCTCCACTTCGCAAATCATCGACTATGTCAAAAACGCGCCGTCCGGCTCGGAAATCGTCATTGGCACGGAACAGAATCTAGTGCAGCGGCTGGCCGAGGAAGAACGCGGCCGTTTGACCGTTAAATCGCTGATCCCCATCGTGTGCGCCAACATGGCCAAAACCCATGCCCGGGACCTGCTGACGCTGCTGCAAGACTGGCCGGAAGACGGCCGCGTAACGGTCCCCGAAACCGTTGCCGAGCCCGCGCGGCACGCGCTGGAAACGATGCTGAGCCTTTAGCCCCATGAGTGTCGCATTCACATTGACAACACCGCTGACGCCGGCCGGCGATCAGCCGCAGGCGATCGCGGCGCTGGCCGAGGGCTTGCGCGGCGGCGAGCGGTTTCAGACGCTGGAAGGCGTCACCGGTTCCGGCAAAACCTTTACCATGGCCCATGTCATCGCGCGGTTCAACCGGCCGACGCTGGTGATGTCCCACAATAAAACGCTGGCCGCCCAGCTTTACGGCGAGTTGAAGGAGCTGTTTCCCGGCCATGCCGTGGAATATTTCGTCAGCTACTACGATTATTACCAGCCCGAAGCCTACATTCCGCAAACCGATACCTACATTGAAAAGGACTCGGCGATCAACAAGGAGATCGAGCGCATGCGACTGTCGGCCACCCATGCCTTGCTGGAGCGGGAAGACGTGGTCATTGTCGCCTCGGTATCCTGCATCTACGGCCTGGGCAGTCCGCAAGACTATGCCGACATGATGGTGCGTGTGCGAACCGGCGAGCAGGTCGATCGCGACACGATGCTGGCCCGGTTGGTCGACATTCAATATGTTCGCAACGACTATGTCGCCGAACCGGGCATGTTTCGCGTGCGAGGCGATACCGTGGATGTGTTTCCGTCCTACAGCGAGCATGGCGTTCGGATCGACTTTTTCGGGGACGAGATCGAGCGGATACGGCGCATTCATACGCTTACCGGCCGCGCCGAGGCCGACCTGGACGCGGCGGCCATTTCGCCGGCCAAGCATTTTGTGATGCCGGAAGGGAAGATCGCGCCGGCCCTCGCGCGCATTCGCGCGGAACTGGACGAACGGGTCGCCTGGTTCGAAAGCCGGGGCAAGCTGCTCGAGGCGCAACGGTTGCGTCAGCGCACCATGTTCGATATCGAAATGCTGAACGAAATCGGGTACTGCGCCGGGATCGAGAATTACTCGCGCCACCTGAGCGGCCGATCCGAAGGCGAACCGCCCGCGACTTTGCTGGACTATTTCCCGACACCGTTTCTGACCCTTGTCGACGAATCGCATGTGGCCGTCCCGCAATTGCGCGCCATGTACAACGGCGATCAGGCGCGCAAGAACACGCTGATCGAACACGGATTCCGCTTGCCGTCCGCCCGCGACAATCGCCCGCTTCAATTCGACGAGTTTCTCGCTCGGGTCGGCCCGGTCGTCTTCACCAGCGCCACGCCGGGTCCGTTCGAACTGGCCTGCACGGCGGGCAAGACCGTGCCGCAGTTGATTCGGCCCACCGGCCTGCTGGATCCGCCGGTCGAGGTGCGTCCGCTCGACGGACAGATCGACGATCTGATGGAGGAAGTCCGCTCGGCCGCCGAGCGCAAGGATCGCGTTCTGGCGACCACCCTGACCAAGCGGACGGCGGAAGACCTGGCCGAGTATCTGCGCGGCGCCGGATTGCGCGTGGAATATCTGCATTCGGAAATCGATACGCTGGATCGCATCCGGATTCTGGGCAAGTTGCGCAAGGCCGACTTCGATTGTCTGGTGGGGATCAACTTGCTGCGCGAAGGCCTGGATTTGCCGGAAGTCGCGCTGGTCGCCATTCTGGACGCGGACAAGGAAGGCTTTTTGCGGTCGGAATCGGCGCTGATCCAGACGGCGGGACGCACGGCCCGGCATGTGAACGGACGCGTGATCCTTTACGCCGACCGCGTGACCGATTCCATGCGCCGCATGATGGAAAAAACCCGGCAGCGCCGCGACGCGCAAACCTCCTACAATCGCGAGCACGGCATTACCCCGCGCGGCATCGTCAAGGCGCTGCGCAATGCCTGGTCCGAAGACGAACACGCGCGCGAGATCGAGCGGCGGGTCGTGCGCGAATCGGGCGCCGACTACGACGCGCACCGCGCACTGAACGAGATCGAAAAAGACATGCTCGAGGCCGCCGCCGCGCTCGAATACGAACGCGCCGCCGCCTTGCGCGACGAACTCAAGGAGCTGCGCCACGCAATGGGGAGGGATGAAGGAGGAAAAGAGGGGTGAGGGGACGGAAGATTTTTTAACCACGGAAAACGCGGAAGACGCGGAAAAAGAAGACAGAAGATGTTTCCCGCTAATCACGCGAATAAAAAAAACCATTCGCGCATATTAGCGTGATTAGCGGGCTTTCTTTTCTTCTGCCTTCATT
>SLMC01000295.1 GCA_007133745.1 Kiritimatiellia bacterium | reverse complement strand
TTGAAAATCGTACGCACACCCAGCTCGCGACGAGGTTCCATCGCGTACTTCATGGCCGGGTGCATCTTGGGCGCGAACAGAAATCCGATGTTCGCCTCCTGGATGCAGTTCTCGACCGATTCCGGCGTCACGTCAAGATTCACGCCCAGCGCGGCCAGCAAATCGGCCGAGCCGCATTTGCTGCTGATGGCGCGATTGCCATGCTTGGCGACCGGCACGCCCGCGCCCGCCACCACGAACGCGGCGGTCGTCGAGATATTGAACGTGCCGGTCGTGTCGCCGCCCGTGCCGCAGGTATCCACCACCGGCCGACCGCCCGTATCGATCAGCACCGCATGCCGACGCATGGACGAGGCCGCTCCGGCGATTTCATCCACCGTCTCGCCTTTCATCCGCAAGGCCACGATCAGGCCGGCAATCTGGCATGCCGTGGTTTCGCCGGACATGATCCGGTCGAATGCCTCGAGCGTCTCGGTCTGCGTCAAATTGCCGCCGGCCAGTATTTTTTCGAGATACGCTTTCATAATGAACTCCTTGATCAGCGGGGGGCCGTTCTGTCAAACCTGACAAGACTTTTTATTGTACAAGACGGGCTGTCGCCCGCAACCCAATTTTTCTTTTTCTACCACGGAAAACGCGGAAAGCGCGGAAGGATACCTGTATGCGACGGGCCTTCATGTCCTTCATGCTCTTCATGGTACGCATTCCGAAAGATACACCCCAAAACGCATGTCTTTTTTCTTGTTTTTTCGCGTGTTTCGTAGTTGCCCTTTCTGCAAAAGGCGCTCGCAAAAGCCATGCATGTTGACCTGAAAAACTGCATCCGGAACGGCTTCACTCCGCCTGCCCGACGCGCGCTTGCCACGCTTCGGCCAGCCGGAGAAAATTGCGCAGCAGCCGTTTGCCGTTCGGCGTCAGCACGGACTCGGGATGAAACTGGACGCCGAGCGTCGGATGCTCGCGGTGATGCACGCCCATGATTTCGCCATCCTCGCTGCGGGCATCCACAATCAAGGTGTCCGGCAAGGAATCCTCGATAATCGACAGCGAATGATAACGTCCGGCCGGGAACGGATTGCCGATACCCTTGTACAAGTCGGTCCCGTCATGGGAAACCATGGATGTCTTCCCATGCATAATGCGTTGCGCGTTGGCGATGGTGGCGCCAAACGCCGCGCCAATGCATTGATGCCCGAGACAGACGCCCAGAATCGGCAGGGACCCGGAACAGGTCCGAATCAAATCCGTCGATATCCCCGCCTCGCGCGGCGTGCACGGGCCCGGCGATACAACAATCGCATCCGGCGCCAGCGCCCGCACCGCTTCGACCGTCGTTGCGTCGTTGCGGAACACGCGCACTTCCGCGCCCTGGCTCGCCATGGCCTGCACCAGATTGTACGTAAACGAATCGTAATTGTCTATTAGCGCGATCATACGCCCTCGATTTCCAAGCCTTTCGCCGCCATGTCCACCGCGCGCCGCATCCCGCGCGCCTTGTGGCGCGTCTCCTGCCATTCGCTCTCGGGGTCCGAATCGTACACAATGCCCGCGCCGGCCTGTACAGCCACGGCGCCGTCGCAAATTTCCAGCGTGCGTATGGTAATGGCCAAATCCATGGTGCCGTCATAGCTGACATAGCCGACCGCGCCGCCATACACCCCGCGCGGCTCGGACTCCAGCTCGTGAATGATTTCCATCGCGCGCACCTTCGGCGCGCCCGACAGGGTTCCGGCCGGAAACGCCGCGCGAATCACGTCGTACGCGTCGAACTCGCGGCGCAGGATGCCTTCGACATGCGAAACCATGTGCATCACATGACTGTAGCGTTCGATCGTCATGTATTCGGTGACCTGCACGGAGCCGGGCTCGGCCACGCGGCCGACATCGTTGCGACCCAGATCGACGAGCATCACGTGTTCGGCCTTTTCCTTCTCGTCGGACAGCAACGCATCCGCCAGCGCACGGTCTTCCTGTTCCGTCTTGCCGCGCGGTCGGGTCCCCGCGATCGGACGCAGCTCCACGCGATTGCCGGTCAGCCGCACCATAACCTCCGGCGACGAGCCGGCCAGCGCCTGATCGCCTATTTTAAGAAAGAACGTGTAGGGCGACGGATTCAAAAGGCGCAAGGCGCGATAAATCTGGAGCGGCGGCATCTCCGTGCGCGCGCTGAACCGCTGACTGAGCACAACCTGAATCGCGTCCCCGGCGTGAATATAGGCCTTGACCTTCTTGACCTTGTCGACGAACGCCTCGCGCGTCATGTTCGACTCGAATTCGACGGGCGGATAAACAGCAGTCCGCGCCAGCGGCGCGGGCCGATCCAGCTCGTCGGCCATCCGCTCGATCTCCGCGACGGTACGCCAGTAGGTTTCGGACGCCGAACCGCTCTGTTCGCGCGGACGCGTGCTGGATACGATCTTGACCGTATGACGCAAATTGTCGAAAACGATCAGACGATCGACTTGCAGGAAACGACTGCGCGGTCGGCCGATACGGCCGGTGGCCGACCCGACGGGGATCCGCTCGAACTCGCTGGCGCCCTCGTACCCGATAAAGCCTACCGCCCCGCCGAAGAAACGGGGCAAGCCGGGAATTTCCGCGACCTTTAGCCCTTTGTACACGTTTCTCAAGGGTTCCAGTCCACCCGCACTCGGATGATCGGTTTCGAACAGCAAGGCCGGATCGATACCGACGAAGGAATAGCGTCCCCAGGTTTCGCCGCCCTCGAGACTTTCCAGCAGAAACGCGTTCTCGCGGTCGCGAAACCGTTGCAGCACGGAAACCGGCGTTTCGGTATCCGCCAGAATTTCCTTATAGACCGGCACCACATCGTATTCGCCGGCAAGCGCCACATAAGTTTTTTCATCGGGATAAACCATGCGCGCTTTTATAAACGGATTTCGGCAAACAGGTCAAGTCTAACCGATATAGCCGCAGCGATTCTCATTATGACCCGGGACAGCCTGAAGGCTGAACTACGAACGCCTGATTTTCGAGCATTTCGGTGTTTGTAGTTCATAATCCTGGGGACAGACCCGAATGGCGCTTAGATAACGCCGTTTGGGACCGAATATGGCGATTGGTATTGAGAATCCTTGTATGTGGGTGTGGGAGTGTGTGGGGAAAGCTAGAACTGGACGGCAGGGTTGATCGTTCTCATCCTCACATACTCACACACTCACACAC
>SLMC01000221.1 GCA_007133745.1 Kiritimatiellia bacterium | reverse complement strand
GTTCGACTGGGCAAGCGTGGGTTCGTCGATAAAATCCTTGAACCGGTTCAGCTCCTGTTCTTTGTCGGTCAAGCCCCAGGTATCGAGATCGAGATTGAACTCGTAATGATCCATAATGTACTGCTTGAGACGCACGATGCGCCGATAGGGCTTGGCCTTGTCCAGACCGGCAAACCAGGGATCGTCCCGCCAAGCCCAAAGGCGGGGCGACATGATGTTGGCCAGCATCAGCGCGTAGATCAGTTCGGGGAAAATGAACATCTCCATGTCCGAGAGCGTCACGGCTGACGACTTTCTTTCCAGTGTCATGGCGGCGTTGTCTTGCATGGATGCGAGCTCCTTAAGGCTGTGTTTTTCAACAAGAAGAGCAACTACGAAACACGCGAAAAGCGTGAAAAAGGGGGACAAAGAAGAATGTTTTGTGTCTTTTCGTGTTTCGTAGTTAAAAAACTTTTTAAAAAAAACCGGTAAAATTGGAAACGCCCGGCTGCTATTTTTGCTGTGTGGGGCCCATGTCTACCTTGGCGGCGCCGGTTGCGGGCCGCGGATAATCCTTGGGTACGCCGACGGTCCGCTGATAGAGACGCACCGGCAAGCCGGGCGGGGCCAGCTCGACGACGTCGCCGCCTTTCCATGTGACCCTGAAATCCGTGCCGCACACGGTTTCGTGGCGAGTTTCGGTACGCAACGGATGCGCCAGCTCCAGAATGTCGCCCGCCTGGACATCGTCGAACGCGAAACAGCCGTCGGCCCAGCCTGTTGCCAGGGTTTGGCCGTTCAGCCGAGTTTCGACGCGGTCGCCCATCCAGGGATAGTGGCGAATCCGGTATCGACCGGCTTGCCTGGCTTTGACGCGCAGCATGCCGGTGTTGGGATATCCGATTTCGACCTGCGCCAACGCATCGTCCTTGGCCATCGGCAGGTTGACATAGACGCATCCGTCACGTTTTTCGACGATCCGGCTCCAAACCAGCCAAAGCCCGACCGGCGCCGTGCCCACGCAGCAGCCGGCGATGGACCGGAAACGCGCGACCGATATGGAATTGGGCAGGGCCCCGCCCGACCATCCGCCCACCGCCCGTTTGTCGATATCGCGCCATGTCATGTCGTCCGTATCCTGGGCCGACGGGTCGACGGCGATAAAGCTGCCGTCCTTGATTTGCTGTTCGGCAAGCTGGTTGCGCGTAAACGCATCGACCAGCGGCCAGTAGTCGTATCCCAGGTCGGCAGCTTCCAGCGCGAATTCGATCATATCCTTGATGCAACAGGTTTCGCAGTGCTCTTCCGTGTCGGGATGCCAGCCGATATATTCGGGAACCCAGCCGAACGACGAGCTGCGCGACCGCGTGAACTCGAAGATACCCACCGCTTTTTCGATCAGCGTTTCGTCGTGCAGCATTCGACCCAGCCGCAAAAGCCCGATCGCGCACCAGACGGTCGAATGGACATGACCGTGATACTGCATGTCGTAGGTGAAATAGCGGGCGTACGACAGCAAGTGATTGGCCAGTCCGACGGCCAAGTCGAGCGCGATCTTGTCGTCAAACAGGCGGGCGCGCGTCGCCAGCGGCTCGATGACCACATTGTTGCGGACCGGCAAGTCGCCGCGACCGGTCAGGCGTTCGGGGACCCAGCCGCCGTCCTTCATGTAGACATCGCCGGGGAACTCGAACGTCGGCTTGCTCACCGGCCGGTCGCCGGACCAGAAGGTCAGTGTCTTCTTGTCGTGAACCAGCTCGCGCATCCCGCGCACCATGCCCGCCGCCGCGCGTTCGGCCTCGTCGCAGCCCGGCTCGTCCTGCAACAGGCGATTCAGCCCGGCCAGAACCCAGCCTTGCTCGTGAAACGTGGCGTTGATGGAATGGGTCCAGGGATACGGCTCGGAATAGCGCAGCCCCTTGGGTCCGAAGCTGCGCAGAAGATGTTTCTTGAAACCGGCCTTGACGGCAGTCGACCGCGCATCGGGACCGAGAATTTTTTCCAGCGCGGCGACAGCCTCGTACCAGCTTGCCACCAGTTCGGCGTCGTCCACGCGCACATGCCGCGCATAGGCGGGCGCCTGATTGATCTGCACGTACCAATACGGCAGGAAATCCTGACGCTCGTCCACCATCGACACGAGATAATTCATGCCGCGTCGCGCGACATCCATCAAATCGAACGGTTCGTATGTCTTCATACAGCTTTCCTCTAGATCGGCAATCCCTTTTCGCGATAAAACACATCGCTTCCCGAGGTTCAAGTGACGGATATAGGTTCAATGTACAGGCTCCACCCCGGTACGCAACATCTTTTTTTGCAGAGTAAAACATCGTAATCCGTAAGCGTCGCCCGTAATCGTCGACCGGGTGGAGGGAAGAGCGGTTGACGCGTACGGCGACGATTACGGTGGACGATTGGGCGAGCGCGTGCCAAATTCAGATTTCCTGAGCTCGGCGGGGTTATTGGGTGTTTCCCGGAAAATGATTTGGCACATTTTCTCGATCCCGCCGGCCTTGCGCCGGCGGTGAAGAAAGTTGAGGGAAGGGGGGCGCAAAGCCTGCTCCCTCAACGTTTGCCTCCACCGGCACAAGGCCGGCGGGCAGCAGAGCATCATGTGAAAAATGTGCCATTTCATTTTCCGCTGAGATCAGGTTGTCTGAAATTCTTTTCCTTCCGCCGGGGCGGGCAGGAAACAGAGACGATACCGGATTCGCCACCAACATACGTGCGTGAGTCTATGGCTGGCTTGCGGCGACGTCGGCCGCGCCGATCGGGTTGCCTTCCGTGTCGATCAGGCGTGCTGTCAGAAAGACGAAAACGGTCTTGTCGCCCGCTTCGTTTTTCATGCCGCCGCCGATCAGGATTTTCGCGCCGTCGGAGACCACGGTGGCTGCCGTGGTCAGCGTATACGTGTGAAAGAAAGGCTGTTCCATGCGCAACTCGCTTTTCTTGCCGCCGGGCGTATGACGAACCGTGCCGTAATTCTTCCACACAGGCGGGCGTACGACTTCGGGTGTCAACGTCATGTTCAGAGCACGTCCGTTGCCGAATATTTCCGGCAATACAGATAGAAGCACGCCAACTTCGCGGGTTTCAAATGCCTTGGGTTCGACAAGGCCTGCCCCGACAGCCGACCCTGTCGCGTTTGTGGCATCAATATAAGCGATATCAAAAGCGGTCGGATAGATATATTCGGTGACTCCCTT
>SLMC01000347.1 GCA_007133745.1 Kiritimatiellia bacterium | reverse complement strand
GGGATTCATGGCGGCGTTTGCCGAAAGCGTCGGCGCCGTCCTATTGGTTGCCGGCGCCTTGACTCCGCCTTCGGCCGCGCTGATTGCCGTCACCATGGCTGTTGCCGTTTTCGTGAGACACGCCGCCGATCCGTTCGCGCTTAAGGAGCTCGCATCGCTTTACCTATGCGCCAGCATCCTTTTTGTTCTCAAAGGCGCCGGGGCATATTCGGTCGACGCCCTGCTTTCGCGCAAGACCGGCTCTCAAAGTTGAATCAAGAGGCGCGCGTTCATGGCTCATGAGCCCTTCAAGTCCATGACGGCCGGGCTCGTCTTGCGCTGGGGCCTTATTCTGCGGGCCTACGCTTTTCCGGTTGTGGCCGTTCCGCTGCTTGTCGGCGCCGTGTTGGCCTTTAAATCCTGTCGTCAGGCAAACGGACTCTGGATTCCGCTGCTGCTCGGCGCCTTGCTCTGTCTGCATGGCGGGATCAACCTCGTCAACGACTATTACGATGACCGGCGCGGCGTCGACCGCGCGGATAACGCGCCCACCTCCTGGTCGCTGACCCGGAAGCTCCTGACTCCTCCGCAAGCGCGAAGCATCGCGCTGAGCCTAATGCTGCTCAGCCTGCTATTGGCTTTGCCCGTGCTGGTGGCGCGCGGGTTCGGTTTGACGGGCCTGGCGCTGGCGGGCATGGCAGGGAGCTATTTCTACACCGCCCCGCCGCTAAGCTTTAAATACCGCGGCTTGGGGGAAGCCGTTGTTTTTCTGCTGGCCGGTCCAGGATTGACCGCTGCCGTCGCCAAGGCCTTGACGGGTGAGTTTTCAACGGCCGGCTGGCTGTGCGGCGTTCCCCTCGGTTTTCTTGCATCGGCTATTCTTTACGGAAACAACCTGCGCGACCGGGATCGGGATGCCGCCGCCGGATTCCGTACGCTGGCCCATCGGCTCGGCGCGAAAGCGCCCTTGGGCTATCCGGCGCTCGTCATAGCCGCATGGCTGAGCCTGGGGCTTATGGTGATTCACAAAACGTTGTCGCCGCTTTGGGCCATCCCGCCGGTTCTGGCCAGCCTCTTGCTGCTGGTCAGCCCCGTGCGCGCCACTGTCCGCGCCGCACGGCCCGGCCCTCGCGACGCCAGCGCGAGTCTGCTGTGCGATATCGACATGCGTACCGCGCGCGCGCATGCCGTTTTCGGCGTCCTGCTCGCTCTTGGGCTCTGGCATTCTTGAACCGGCTATGAGCGCCAAATCCGTTTGAATTTGCAATGTTAGGACAGGCTTCCGCAGCAATTCTCATTATGGCCCGGGACAGCCTGAAGGCTGAACTGCGAACGCCTTATTTCGCAACTTTTTCAATGGTTTTCGAATAATGGCTGACGGCATGATCCGTTTCCGCGGAAGGATCGACTGCGTCGTCTTTCTTGACGCCGATTAACGGCCATTTTCCTTCCGGCTGACAGGCGCCGAATACGATGTCCGCGGCGATACGGGTGGCTTGAGGCACGGCTCCGAAAACGCAGATGACGGTTCCGGCCGTAGGCAGACAGTACGCATCGTACAAGTCGTTTGTCGCCACGATAACGGTCTTGCCTTGTTTGACGGCTTCCCGGATCAGGGGTCGATTCGAGCCGGACCCCCGCCAGAACGCGTTGAAAAACACGACGGTCTCGTTTTGAGACAGTTTTTTCCTGAAGCGCGCCATGTCGTCTTCCGTTGCGGGGCAGCGGGTTTCCAGCAAGTGCAGGTTCGGAGAGTATCGGCTCATGTTTTCGAAAAACATGCCGGCATGATAGCGGGCGTCGTTTCCTTTGTCGTGGTACAGCGGCAGGTACGGTTCCACGACAAGGGCGCGGGCATTGCGGGGCAGGGGAACGAGGCCGTCGCGATCGCGCGCGATCAAAGAGCATTTCTCGAACACACGTCGGCACGTTGTCTTGTTTTCCGGACGGGTTATGGCCTCCATGGTGGCGGCCGGGTCGGGCAATGCGCTTTCGAACAGGCCGGCCCGCATTTTCATGCGCAAGATTCTGCGAACCGATTGATCGATACGCTTCTCGGAGATGTCCTTGTTTTTAACGGCATGCAACAGCGCGTCCCGGCACTTAGCCGTTGTGGCTTCGTCTTCTCTGATCAGGACCAGGTCGGCCCCGGCCTTGATCGCCATGACGGTGGCGCCCCATTGCCCGCCGGCGTAGTGAATGACACCGGCCATACCGATCGCGTCGGTGGTAATCACGCCGTCGAACCCCATCTCCTCGCGCAGAAGCCCGGTCGTTATTTTGTACGAAACGGAAGCGGGTACGGATTCGTCATCCAGGGCTGTGTAGGCGTTATGCGCGGTCATAATGGCCGGCAACCCTTCTCGGATAAGCGCTTTATAGGGAAACAGCTCGACCTCTTCCAGGCGCTGGCGGTCCACTCGGAGCACATCAAGCTGGTCATGCGCGTCCACCTCCGAGTCGCCGCGTCCTGGGAAATGCTTGGCCGTGGGAATGACGCCTTCCGCCATGAACGCCTTCATGGCTTCCACGCCGTATTGCGCGCACGCGCTCGGATCGTCGGAAAAAGCGCGCATGCCGATTTCGGGATTGTTGGGGTTAAGGTTCACGTCGAGTTCCGGCGAATGCAGCATGTTGATCCCGTGCGCGCGCACTTGGCGGGCCACGACGCCGAAAGCCTTGCGGACCAGTTCAGGGTCGCCGGTTGCGGCCATCCCCATGTTGGACGGAAAAAGCTGTAGGCCGCCTCTAACGAGATCGACGGAAAGGTCGCCTTCCTGATCCGTGGCCATATGCAAGGGGATCCCGTTGCGCTCCAGCGCCATTTCATGGAGTTCGCGCAATGCCGCGGTTGTTTCGGCAGGCGAAACGTGCGGCGCCATTTTGCGAATGTGATACGTGTCGTTCGAGGCGCTGATATGCGGTGTTACGCGCAGGCCGCCACAGCGGAATTCGTTGACGAACCGTCTGTGAAAAGGCGTGATCTGCCAACCCAGATAGTTCAAGGTCAAACACTGTCCGATTTTGTCCTGCAAGGACAAACGGCCCATGATTTTATCAATTTCAGACTCTATCCGGTCGTTGTTCATAAGCGCTCCTTTGCGAAACACGCGAAAGATTTTCAAGGGGAAACCCTATGTTTCGCGTTTTTAATGGTTGCGTTTCCCCTTTTGCTTACCCCGCGCCCCGCCCGACGCTACGCGTCGGGCG
>SLMC01000296.1 GCA_007133745.1 Kiritimatiellia bacterium | reverse complement strand
GGGTTCCACCCCAGGCTTTGTTGCGTCAGGCTTTCAGCCTGGAAGAACAGAAAGATTTCGAAAGTGCGCTGGTGAAAACTCACCCTGGATTCGGCGGTTCAGCGTCCCTTTTGCGGTCATTCCTCGTTTTTTTCCAGCGCTTCGAATGCGAGGAAAACATCGCCTAGGCCGGGCGTTGGCGGGGATGCGTGAATGGTGGCTTGAGCCAGGCGCCACGGCGGCCGGTTTGGCGCGGGCGCGTGGGCATCGGCGTTGCGGCTGCGCGCTTCGACGGAGGCGGCCCAGTTAAGAACATCGCCGATGTTGGCGGTTTGGCCTCCGAATTCGATGTTCGCGCGTATCAGAGTCCAGCCGGAGGTCGGGATTGGGGCGGGGTCGGTCATCCGAATTTTCGCGTTGGGCGGCGCCGTGTTTTCCGCAAGGGTTGCGATCGGGACCGGGCGCTTGACGGGCAGGCGCTCGAATACGTTTCGATATTCGCGAATGCGCGCGTTGTCCTGTTGCAAGGCCAAAAGGCGCTCGATATGTCCCTGCTGCCGTTCAAGTGTCGCTTTGGCCTGGCGCGCGCGACGCAGTGTCGGGATGCTGGTTGCCAGGCCGATCAGCAGAAGGACGAGGGCGACTGTCCACAGGCGTTGAAGAGAGATGGGTTTTTTCGTCATGGGCTTGTCCTTGAAGCGATGGTCCAGGGGATGCGGCCGTCGTCGCGGGCGGACTGGCGCTTGAGCGTGACGGGAAATCCGGATGATTCGACAACGTTCGCCAGCGCTTCGCCGAGCGGCCAGTTCGGCGCCGAGCCGCGCAGAACGATGTGTTCGTCGCCGATCTCGGCGGTTTCCAGATGCATGTCGTTTTCCGCGCAATAGCGGACGAGCGCCAGCATCCGTTCGAGCGGAGACGGGGTTGTCAAGAATTTTGCGAAAGGCTGCTCGTCTTGTTTTATCTTGTCCAGCGCCGTGCGGACTTCGCGCAAGGCGTCTTCTCCGGTGACGGGCAGCGAATATCCCAGCAGCGTATCGCGCAATTCGGAAAAGCGCTGTTCGGTTTCCGATTCCCTGTGCCGGACGAGCGTATGAACGGCGATGTTTGCGGCGATCAGCGCTGCGCCTGCCGCCAGGCAGATCCAGGCCGGGGCGGCCGCGCGTTTGCGCGCCTGTTTCCGGATGTCGGGATGTGTTAGGGGGCCGGACCGCAGGTTGCAGCGGTAGGGTCCGGGAATCAGCGCGCGCGTGGCCAAAGCGCGCGCCAGAAAGGCGTCGGGTTTCTCGTGAATGGCGGATGCGCCGGGCCAGTTAGCGGCCATACGTTGCTGCAGGTCGGTCGCGGTGTCGTCCGATGTCGCGCCCGGCCCGGTCCATACCCAAAGCAGGCGCGTTTTGTCCGCGTTGGCTTTCGGGTCCGCATCGGCGCGGGCATCGCCCCATTCGGCTTTTAGGAAACGGAGCAGTTGCGCTTCATCGCCTGTCCGCATGGCATGACTGCCCAGAAAACGGGCGCCCTGTCCCAGAACGAGCGTCCAGCGGTCGGCGCCCAGGTACAGTATGGCCCGACGGCCTGCGTTTGCCGGCGGGTCGGGCGGGATTTCGCGCAGGCTCTGGGTCCACAGCGCCAAGCCTTCGTGATCGAGCCCGTGCGGATCCCATCCGCAGGCCTGCATGCGTGCGAGGGCTTTTTCCGCATCTTGGCGGCGCGCGGCCACGGCCAGCGCGCGCACATGCCGGTTGGGCGTCTTTTCCGGATGAAGGAACGCGTAAACGCAGTCTTCGATCGCGAAAGGCAGTTGAATGTCGAGCAGCGAGGGGAAGATTCTGCGCGCCTTGCTCGGCGATGCCAGGGGCGCCTCCAGCCAGCGGGTCAGGCTTTCCCTCGACGACAGACAGGCTGCGGTCAATTCGTGTCGATATCCGTGTTCGGATGCGGTGTCGCTGCCGGGCGGCGTGACAGGGGCGTACCGTAGGCCTTGGCGCGTGCGTCTGGCGCGAATCGCTACCGGCGTTTGTCCTTGCAGATCGATGCCGATACAGGCGTCTTTTCGGAAAAACCGGGTTTGTCGCATCTTAAGTGTCGATGTCATAACGCAAGCCGGGCAATCCACTGGTCGTTGACGTAATCGACGGCTGGTAGGCTTTGCAAAGCGGCTTGGCCTGCCCTGCGCAGGACATGGCGAGCGGGATCGTAATCCTCTCCGCATGCTTCGGCTTTGAGATAGATGTTGCTCATTTCAAGAATGGCGAATCGTTTGAACAGAATGCGCCGGTCGCTATGCAAGGCGTTGAGTTCCGTTAGCCAGGCGGCCATGAGCGAGGGGAGGTCGGGGCCTTGCACGGCCAGTTGGGTTTTGTCGGCGTCCTGCACTTTCGACAGGTCGGTGATGTGGTGAAACAGGGTGCGGGCCGCTCGGCAAAAAAGCGTTTTCTTGTCGGACGCATAGACGACGAACGTTTCGTTGGCGTTTGGGCCCGACGGTGTCCGCTTCATCCAGAACGGCAGCTTGTCCTGTTCGCGGGGCATGGGCTGCGCATCGGTATCGTTGATATTCATGGAGCGTTACTATGGAGATATTAGGGGCGAAAGCAAGAAAAAACGGGGGCTATTTCCTCCGCTTGACCTGACCCGCAGGTTTCTTGATAACGGCTTGCGGCGGCTGTTTCCGGGCAATGACAACCTTGGGGTAGCCGAGATGCACAAGGCGTTCCATCAGGAGCGGGCCGGTATTGTGGTCGGCGTTTTCGGAAACATTGAGCATGATTCGGGTATGCTTGTTGACGCCCAGGCTTCTGAGTTTGCGGCCCAGGCTCTGGACGGGTACGGACGCGTTGCGGATTGTGACGTACCGGGGCGTGTTCGCGTAGATGTCGATGGATGCCACGCGTGTTCGTCCGGGCGCCGCGCATCCGGTCAGCAAGGCTGCGGCCAGCAATGCGGCGGCGATTCCGGCGGGGCTAAGTTGTCTAGTCGATCCAGCGTTCATAGGGGGTCCTTTCCGGAATTGTGTCGATAGCGGATTGGTTGTCTATCACTGTGCTTTCCTTAATCTCCTGTCGATGTCGCAAACCATGCCGCCATGGATGCCGAATTGCGCCATGCCGGGATGGAGAGCTATGCGGATTACCATTAAGGAGTTTTGCCGGCATTGCAAGCGGAAAACGCTCGGTGAGCAGTCGAGGAATATCTCGGCGGAGCGACTCCG
>SLMC01000376.1 GCA_007133745.1 Kiritimatiellia bacterium | reverse complement strand
TTAACGACCGCAGTCTGACACGTCATGAGATTCCGATCGAATGGAAACCGGGCGATAACATGACGTGCAGTGCCACGACAACCGGCTCGAAAATTCGCATCCTCGACTTTTCGATCCGTCGTCTGGTCCCACTCGATCAGCCGCCAGCCATCGAACATCCTGACACGGACGCCGATATGCTGTTCCGCGACGATTTCGAGAGCGGAACATTGGACCGATGGCATTCGGCGGTCGGCGACTGGAGCGTTGTTCACCGCCCGGACGGACAGGGACACTGCCTTCAGTTTGTCGGCGCTCCCGGCGACGCCCGATCCGTCAATCTAATTCTGGCCGACGTTTCGCTGCCGGACGAAGCGTTGGAAATCCGTTACGATTATCTTGGACCGTTCGGGCTATGGCCCGTGAATCCGTTTTTCCGGACGGCGGACGGCAAGCCGATTGGCGGCGCGCTTTCAGGCGGAGGAAATCTGCCCCGAAACATTGTTGCCGGAGAAAAACGCTGGAGACATATGGTTGTCGCCATTCGAGGCCGGCAGCGCCGGATGCAAATCTATCTGGACGGCCAGCAGATAAACGAGTCCGAAGGGGAAATCACCGGCACGCCGGCGCAATTCGGCTTCCGGGCGCATCGCGCCTTGCCGGAATTCCTAATTGACAACGTCGAAATCCGACGTCTGCCGGATGCGGCCAACCGTTTTGCCCAGGATGACGGCAGCCTGCTTGCGGCCTATGCGTTCGACGAGATTCAGACCCGCTTTGCCGCAGGCGCGCCCCGCCCGAAGCCATCGGTATCCCTCCATTGATCAACACGGGATGCGGAACAATTGGAATGAAGGAACGCTGGAAGGGTGGATGGCATTGCTAATCAAACGGTTGCCTTTTTAGCGTTAGGCTTTGCTCCAATCTTGCGTTGCCTCTTATCCCGCATGCAATACAGCCGTTTTGGCTCTCTATCAGTATTCCTGCCTTCCATCCTTCCATTGTTCCATGGGTTGGCAGTTTTTCAAAAAAAAACTGTTTAGATTCGCCTGCTTCTCCGGGTTTATAGGCAAAGAGCATTCAACCCGGAACAGGAGGCGGAATCATGAGCAGAGTATGCGAAGCGGAAGGCATGATCGGAATCGACGAGGTTGTTCATTACACACGCTCGGTCCGGAAACGGGAACGGTTCATGGACCGCCCGTTCGTGCGCCAAATCCTGCGCCTGTGCCCCGACGGCGGCGCCATCCTCGATGTCGGTACCGGCCCGGGTCAAATGCCGATGATGCTCGCGAAAGCACGGCCGGATATCAAAGTGCACGGCGTGGACATGTCCGCGAACATGCTCGCAACGGCCCGTCGCGGCGCTGCTGAAGCGGGTGTCGCCGACCGTATCGACTTCCGCGAAGCCGACGCCAAAGCGCTGCCGTATCCGGACCATTCGTTCGACATGGTCGTATCTCATGTCATGCTGCATCATGCCGACGATCCGACCGTGATGCTCGGCGAAATGATGCGCGTCCTCAAGCCGGGCGGGCGGCTGCTAGTCAAGGATATCCGCCGCACACCCGACTGGACCATTGCGCCGACCGCCCGTATCCTGGGCGCGTTTATCCGCTATACCCCGGAAGAAACCCGCCTGTACGACGAATCCATCCGCTCGGCCTTCACGCTGAAAGAGATTCGCGCGCACGTCCGACGCATGCCCGCCCTGCGCCACGCCCGCGTTCGCAGCGTCCAGGGCCTGTGGTACACGATCGAATGCGTCAAGGGAGCGCTTTAACCTAAAAAAACAGTGGCCAGTGATCGGTGATCAGTAATCAGTTCAACACACACGACTTACACATATGCATCCTCGCACCTGTCTGGCAAGGCAAACTGGTCACTGATTACTGATGACTGGTCACTTGCGACAGAAAGTACCCTGAACTGCCGAATCTAGGGCCGCGCGCGTTCTCGATCTGGCATGCATCGGGTTCAGCCAAACGCATCCCCAGCCATGGCGGCGCACCATCGGTTCATGGCCAGGCACATATCTCGGGAGAGCGCAACGGCGGCGGGCGATGGCGGGCGGCAGGCGAGGATCAGAAGCCGACCTTGCCGGCATAGATCGAAATACCTGCCGCGCGGCTTGAAATATCGGTCGAACCCGTCGGGCTTGATCAGGATAACGGAGCCCCCCGCGTCCAATGCCGCTCTGGCCAATTCTTTCTCGCCGGGCGAAATGAAGGGCGATACGATGACGCCATTCATGCCGCGAACCCAATCGAGACAGTCTTTCCGCAACGCATCCAACCGGTTTGGCTCAATCGTTCGAGACACTTTCAGCGCGCGTATTTCGGGCTTGTCGAGGAGAAACAAGTTGCCGTACCCGCTCCATGTTTCGCCTTCCGGAAGGCGCGGATGCCGCAGACCGTTCACGCGAGAGAAAAGATTCGGGTTCGCTTTCTTGAGACAGTAGCGCCTGGGATTGTCCATCATGTAACGGATATAGGCGGAAAGCGCGCCGCGCCGCCAGACGGCAAGATCATGGTAGCCCGGTGTCCATATCTTCCGCTCCGGATCCCCAAAACGCTTGCGCAAGGCGGACGTGACTTGCGACTTGAACGCCCGCAATGGAACGCCGACCGGCTTCTCCATCCGTTCCTTGACGCGCACGAGCCCGTGCAAGTGATCGGGCATGATTACCAGGGTGGACGTTTCAATAAGGGGGTAGTCGCTCGCCATGCGATGCCACAGCTCGTACACGAGCCATCCATCCGCGTTGAGCGTGGATTTGTCGTTCGCGCAGGTGGCGAACAGCCGCTTCCGGCCCAGCGTGGTCATCGTGACCATGTAGAAAGCCGGAAGGCGGTAGTCGCGCCCCGGGAAGCGAATGCCTTGCAACCGGTGAACCGGTTGGGCCGAACGGGATACCGTACTGCCGACTGTGTTTACACAGGCGTTCATGGTTCCGGAATCCGCATGGATTAAGGGCAGGTTCACGCCCCGTAAGACTTGTGGAATTTGGGTTCGTGCGATTCCTTCTTTTCGGGCTCGGCGGTTGCCGACGACGGGGATTCGGGCTGCTCGGCATTGGGGGCCGGCTCAGGCTGTGCATCGGCGCTTTTCGGCGCCGCCGCCGCGGAGGTCGGTTCGGCTGGCGTCTTTTTCATCGTTTCGGCGACTTGAACATAGTTCATCTGCAACGAGGCCAGCAAATCGCGCAACATCTTTT
>SLMC01000065.1 GCA_007133745.1 Kiritimatiellia bacterium | reverse complement strand
TTATCCCCTCTTTCTCGTCCGGATTACGGAGATTCGCGTGTACGAGTAGGTGTAAGAGTACGTGTTCCTTCGGCTTTGCCCGACTTCTTACCCTCCGACCCTTTTCGGATACCGTCTAACTAGGAAACTAGGGCTAGGGCGCTGCCCTAGGCTTTGTTGCGTCAGGCTTTCAGCCTGGAAGAGGAAAGCATTCGAAAAATGGAGTGCACTCGATTTTTAGAAATCGCGCGGAGCGGTTTCAAAAACGAGTGACTCCAGACGTTGGAAATAAAAAATTGACCTATGCGACATCCTGAAGTAGATTTCAACTCTTAGTATTACAGTAGAGAAGATCGTTGCAGAGGCGACAGACCTTATGAAAGCAAAAGAGCGCAAGGCGAAGGTGGCTCGCAAGACGCGGGAGACGAATATTGTCGCGAGCGTGAATCTGGACGGCAAAGGCGTCTACAGCATCCGGACCGGACTGCCGTTTTTCGATCACATGCTGGAATTGCTGTCCAAGCATTCGCTGATCGACTTGACCCTGCGGGCCACCGGCGATCTGGCGGTGGACTATCATCACACGGTTGAAGATATCGGCCTGACCCTGGGCGCGGCGCTGGACAAGGCGCTGGGCGATCGGCGCGGCATTGTCCGCTACGGTTGCGCGACTGTGCCCATGGACGAAACGCTGGCGCGCGCCGTGGTGGACTTGGGCGGGCGCCCGTGGCTGGAAGTCAGGATGGCCTGTCGCAAGAAGAAGATTCTGGATTTCGACTTGTCCCTGTTCGGCGAGTTTTTTCAGGCGCTGACCGTGCAAACGCGCATGAACCTGCATATCGAACAGTTCTACGGGAGCGAAGCGCATCATGCCTACGAGGCTGTCTTCAAGGCGCTGGCCCGGGCCTTGCGCCAGGCCGCCGAACGCGATCCGCGCAATCGCGCCTTGCCCTCGAGCAAGGGCGCGCTTTAACCCCGGATCATGGTCCTTTCCGGGAACAATGGAAAGATGGAAGGCTGGAACAATGATAAAAGGCCAAACGCGAAAAAGCCGCCCCTCTGACTTGCTATGGCATCCATCATCCCATCATTCCACCATTCCAATATTCCAGCATTCCGCATCCCTGCCGAATGGCGCTGACCCCGGATTATTGTGGAGGCCGCCGTTATGATCTGGCACTATGCCGAAGAGAACGAGCAAAAAGGGCCGGTCGACGATCGGGAATTTCGCCGGCTTGTCGATATCGGAACCATTCGCGCCAACACTCTGGTCTGGCACGAGGGCTTGGAGAACTGGACGCCGTGGCGTCAGGTGGCGGATCAGGAAATGCCTGTTCCCGCCGACGAAGGCCCCGGCGTCTGCGTCGAGTGCGGCCAGGCGTTTCCCGCCGATCAATTGATCGCCTATGGCCCGTCCCGCGTGTGCGCCAACTGCAAGCCGGTTTTCTTTCAGAAAGTGCGCGAAGGCTTGACGAGCGAAGGCATGCTCCCGTACGCGGGTTTCTGGATTCGCGCGGCGGCCCTGATCATCGACGGCATGATTCTGTTCCTTGCAGGTCTCCTGATCGGCATGATCGACAACTCGGTCGGTGAGTCGACTCCCGACAATCCCTTTGGCGCATTCACGCCGCTGGCCGGACTAACCATGCTCCTGCACATGGCCGTAGCCTGCGCGTACGCCACTTGGTTTGTCGGCCGTTTCGGCGCCACGCCCGGCAAAATGGCCTGCGGGTTGCGCATCGTTTTTCCCGATGGCGGAACCGTCGGTTACGGCCGGGCGTTCGGGCGGTATTTCGCCGAAATGCTCACAGGCTACACCATAGGAATCGGATACATCATGGCGGCATTCGACAGCGAAAAGAGAACATTGCACGATCGCATTTGCAATACGCGCGTCATTCGCAAGTGAGACGAATGCTTTTGAACCACTGTCATCCCATGGAATAATGGAGGGATGGAAGGTTGGAATAATGATAACAAGCGGGAATACCATTCCATTCTTCCACTGTTCCAAAATTCCATACGCTATGGGATGGTACTGCTTCTAAACCAAGGCGGGAGGGGTGCGAAGCGGGTGCACGCAACGAACTCATGAGCGTATCGCCATATTCGTGCAAACGATGCAAAGGCGTTTTGCCGGGAGAAACAGTTAACAGCGGCCGATTCGCGCCTTGTCCGGCGTGCGGCGATCCGCAGATGATTCGCCAATATCCCGCCGCGACCTCGGTCGCGCGCGACGCCGTCGCGGCGCACATCCCGCGCGCGGACGAACAGGCCGGATGCTTCTATCATCCCGGACGCGTGGCCGATAGCCTGTGCGACCGGTGCGGCCGGTTCGTGTGCGCGCTATGCGTGGTGGAGTTCAAAGGCCAGGATCATTGCCCGGCCTGCTTGCGGCAACGGCTTGAACAGGGCAATACGCCCGATGCCGCGTGTCGGCATTTGCGCTACGACAAAATGGCGCTGCTGCTGGCGATCGCTCCGCTATTCATCTGGCCGTTCACGATCGCGACCGGTCCGATCGCTCTGTATCTGGGCGTTCGGTACTGGAATCGGCCTGTCAGTCTCGTTACAAGCGGGCGCGGACGCTTGACGGTCGCCATCCTGTTCGGGTTGGTTCAAACGCTGGGATGGATCGCGTTGCTCATCATGGCGCTCAATAGGTGGCTGAGATGAAACGAGGACGTTCCTATCGGTTGCTGGCCCGCAGCTCGGCGCCGGTACAGCTTGCAAGATCAAGTCTCTGGCTGGGGGACGATCACATTCTGCAGGCATCCCATCAAACGCTTGACGATCGCTATCGCCGGTTCTTCTTCAAGGATATTCACGCGATTCATGTGCATCGGACTTGGCGCTATCGCCTCTCTCTTGTTTTTTTCGGTTTGCTGACGCTGGCCATCCTCATGATTTTTGCGGTGTCCGGCTCCGCCGCGGTGCGCGTCGTCACCGCGATCATCGGGTTGCCTGCGCTGGCGCTGCTGCTGGCGAACGCGGTCGGAGGCCCGTCCTGTTCCTTCTGGATCAGGACGGCGCTGGGCGAGACATGCCTGCCGGCTGTGACCCGCGTCCGTATAGCCGAAAAAATCCTGCGCCAAATCGATCCGCTGATTCTGGCCGCCCAGTCCGATCGCGAGGATCGCGCATCGCCGATCCCGGAATCCGCGCCCGAACCCGAGCCGATGTCCGAGGCTCGGCAGGAGCCCGAACCGGTGGCGGCGGACGCGACGGCATTGGACGAGGCGACTTCGACTCCGGTCGTGCCGCCCCCGCTGCCGCCTCGTGCCGCCCCCGTCGCCCCGCTGCCCCTGTCCGTGCCGCCCCCGCTGTCGGCCGTCGATCCGGTCGCGCCCCGATCGTTTCTTTTCGGCCAGGCGATCCTGTGCCTGCTGCTGATGCTTCTCGGGTTAGGCAAAGCCCTGTTGATGCTGCAGTCGTCGATAGCCTTGACGTTGATATGCGGAGCCATTGCGGTCGCCTATATCATCGGACTAGTAGGGCTGCTGATCCGGCAGCATGGCCACAAGACGCTTCCGGCGGCAACGCGTTTCAATCGCAATCTGGCGCTGGCCGGCGCCGGGTTGAGTCTGTTGCTTGTTTTGCAATTCTACATTTTTATGTTTCAGCGCATCGGAGAGCCGTTCGGCAGCAAGGCCATGCTCCACGAGTTCGCGTTCCTTTCCGAACACCCCGGCATGGCGGTTCGGATGGTGGGCTGGTTAACGGCGGGAACCAGTCTGGTCTTCGGCCTGATTGGACTTGGCTCGCTCGTTCGACGGCGCACCATGGAAAGGCCTCGCCCATGAACGCCGTGCGCGACCGACGCTGTTTCCATCATCCGCCGCGCGAAGCCGTGGCGCGCTGTCCGGAATGCCGCCGCTTCTTTTGCCGCGAATGCGCCATGGAGCATGCCGGCCGCCTGCTGTGCGCGGACTGCATTGCCCGAACGAGCGCGGCCGGCGCCGCGCTCCGTTCGCCGCCGCCATGGGGCCTGCCGCTGCGGCTGCTGGGCGGGCTGGTCGGGCTCTGGTTTCTGTTCTACGTTTTCGGACGCGTCCTGCTCGTTCTGCCGACCGCCTTTCACGAAGGCGACCTCGCGGCGTCGCCGATGGAGGCTTTCGAACCATGACCGGAAGACGCCGAAAGAACGAGCAGCCCGGCGTGCTGGCGCTAGCGGAAGAGGCCGTGCTTCTGGTTCGGCGCGCGCCGCTCGCGGCGTGGGCCTGCTATCTTGCCGCAACCGTTCCGTTTGTGCTCGGCGTGCTGTATTTCTGGTCGGACATGAGCCGCGGCGCTCAGGCTCACGACCGATGCGCATCGGCGGCGCTCGGGTTGGCCGCGCTTTTCGTTGTCATGAAAATCGGCCAGTCCTTTTTTGTCGCGCACCTGATTGACGCGCTTTCGCAACGGCCCCGCCCGTGGACGGGCCGTCGGTTCCTGCGCCTGGCCGCTGTTCAGGGCGCGATTCAGCCCTGGGGCCTGTTCGTCATGCCTCTGGCGCTGCTGCTCATGTACCCGTTCGTCATCGTGCACGGGTATTACCATCACTGGACGGCGATCGGCGACGGCGAAGACATGAACCTGAAGCGGCTTCGACGCCGGGCATGGACTTTGGCCAGGCAGGATATGCGCTCGCAAACCTTCACGCTGTGGCTGCTGAGTCCGTGGCTGCTCGGACTTGGCATGCTGGCGACGTTCGGCGCGGTCCGGATGGTGGCGCTGATCGTGCCTGCCGCCGAAATCCAAGGCGCGGCATGGTTTGCGATAGGCGCGCTTCTGTTCGCCGTGTTCGCCGGACTGCTTTCGCCGCTGGGCTTCGCGTTGACGCTCAACATTGGAATCCTTTTCGTGACGATCCCCGAACTGCTGCGCATGTTTCTGGGCTGGGATACGCTCTTTCGCATAAGCGCCGGCTACGCGCTGGCGAACACGACCTTTTTGGCCGCGCTGTTCGGAGTCGCCTATCTGTGCATGGATCCTGTCGTGAAAGCCGCCTACGCGATTCGGACGTTCAGAACTGAATCGTTGCGTAACGGGCGCGACATTCTGGTGGCTATCCGCGATTTGCGCGACGCGCGGGAGGCCGCCTCATGAGACTTTGCCCGAGCCTGGCGCTGCTGGGATGCTGGCTTTTGAGCGCCAGCCCGCTTGCGGCGAACGGACCGCATGCCGGACGCGTGACCGAGCTGGACGCGTCTATCGATGCGACGCTGGCGCAGCCCGCCTATCAATGGAGGTTGCCGCGCGAAGCACGGTCCGCCGATGCCCGGACCGACGACGGCGTGTTCGTCTCCTTTCTGAAACAGGCTGTACGCGTCATGGCGCGCGCCGTGCGCTGGGTCGCGAATCGGCTTGGCGATATCGTCGACTGGCTCGCCCGGCGCCTCTTCCGCACGCGCTCGGGCCGAGCCCGGCCGGACCGGGCCGGAGGCTGGTTCGACAACCCGCAGGCGCTGATCCTGATCGCCATGATCGCGACGGTGGCCGCAGGGGTCTGGCTGGGCGCCCGGGTCCTTGTCCGGCGGCGGCGGATAGCGGAACCCGAACCCTCCAAACCGGCGTCGGCTGTCGATCTGGACGACGAACGCGTGACGGCCGATCGGCTGCCCGCGGAAGAATGGCTCGCCATGGCCGAACGACTGGAGCAGGAGGGGCAATGGCGGCATACGTTGCGCGCCCTGTTTCTCGCGGCTCTGGCCAGTCTGGGTCAACGGGGCTGGATTCGTATCGCCCCGTTCAAGTCCAATCGCGATTACCGCCGGGAATTGGACCCCAGAGCGAACGCCGACTTGCGCGCGGCGTTCGCCGGGCACACAAGCCTGTTCGAGCAAGCATGGTATGGCGACTGGCCGGTCTCGCCCGACGATGTGCGCCAAGGCCATGCCTGGCTGCGGAGGATTCTGAACGATGCGTAGGAACGCCGGATCCATCCTTGTCGTGCTGCTGGCGGGCGGACTGCTGCTGGCCGGACTGGCCCGTCTGTTTGCCAACCGCTTTGCGGCGGGCGATGTCTATCCGCCGTATTCCACGTTGCGCGCCGATCCGCTGGGCAGTCGCGCGTTTTACGAGGCCTTGGATCGGCTGGCGGGTCTGACCGCCGAACGGTCGTTGCAGCCCCTGGATCGACTCGAGGCCGATCCGTCCGCCACGCTCTTCATCCTCGGCTGGACGCCGCCTTCGCTTGTTTCGACCGCCACCAACATGCCGCACCGGATCCAGGCGCTGGCTCGCGACGGGGCTCGTGTCGTGATCGCCTTGTCCGGTTCCGCCTTTGCGAAAGACGCCGACGCGGGCGCCTGTTGCGGTCGGGAACCGAAGGCCGATACGCCCGGAACCGAAGCCGAAACCGAAGCGGAAACCGAAGCGGACGGGGCCGTCGCCAACGCATGCGAACCGGCGTCCGCGGTCGGCGATACGTGGTTGAACGAAGTGCGTTTGCAGCCGCCCTCGAACGCCGACTCGGCCGAAACGCCCGCCGTGCGCCATGCAACGGCGGGCGCGGCGCTGCCCGCCGAAATCGCGTGGCGCGACTCGTGGACCTTCGAGCCGCTGCACGAAGCATGGTCCGTCGTTTACGAACGGAACGGTCGCCCCGTGGCGATCGAACGCGATTGCGGCCGCGGATCCATTGTTCTGTGCGGAAATTCGTTCCCGCTCTGCAACGAGGCGCTCTGGCGAAGCCGCGCCACGCCGTTCCTCGTCTGGCTCGTGGGCGACAACAGCCGCGCGCTGTTTCTCGAATCCCATCACGGCTTAACCGAAGACATCGGGGTCATGGCGCTGGTTCGCCGGTTCCGACTGCACGGGGCGCTGGCCGGACTGGCCCTGTTGACCGCTCTTTTCGTCTGGCAGCAAAGCGCGCCGTTGATCCCGGCCCTGCGCGCGCGCCGCAAAAACGAGGAGGATATCGCCATGATGGGGCACGACATGCACAGCGGGTTCGTCTCGCTCCTGAAACGATCGGTCCCGGCCCAAACGCTGGCCGCGGCCTGCGTCGATGTCTGGGCCGCCGACCAACGCCTGCCGACATTGTCCGGCGCCGCCGCCGAAACGCGACTGCGCCGTCAGTTGAAAAAAACCGACGAGCGGATGCGCGATCCGGTTGTCTTGTACCGCGCTTTATGTGCGCTAACCCGCGAAAAGAAAGGATGCGAACCATGAACGAGAATCTTGAACGGCTGCAGGATGTCATGCGGCGCGCGCGCGCCGAAATCGCCAAAGTCGTGATCGGGCAGGGCGAGGTGGTCGACCGCGCCCTGATCGCGGTGTTTACCGGTCAGCACGCCCTGGTCGAGGGCGTGCCGGGCGTCGCCAAGACCTTGCTTGTGCGGACGCTGGCCCGCATACTCGGTTGCCCGTACGCGCGTATTCAGTTCACGCCGGACCTGATGCCCGCCGACATCACGGGCACGCATGTGTTCGACATGAAAAGCCAGGGCTTTTCTCTGGTCAAGGGGCCCGTCTTCACCACGTTCCTGCTGGCCGACGAGATCAATCGCGCGCCAGCCAAGACCCAGGCGGCGCTGCTGCAGGCCATGCAGGAACGGAAGGTCACGATCGACCGCGAAACATACGTATTGTCGCCGCATTTCACCGTGTACGCCACGCAGAATCCTGTGGAATACGAGGGCACCTATCCGCTGCCGGAAGCGCAGAAGGACCGTTTCATGCTGAAAATCGACATGGCCTGTCCCGACCGCGATCAGGAACTGGAGCTTAGCCGTCGGACGCTTGGCGAAAACGCGCCCGAACACGTGCTGGAGCGCGGGGATGTCGCGCAGGTGATTTCGGAGGACGACCTGGACGCGTTGCAGGTTGCGTTGCGCGCCATGACCGTGCATGACGATTTACTCGCTTACGCGGTCGATATGGTTCGGAAAACGCGCGATTGCGAAAGCGTGATGGTCGGCGCCGGTCCGCGCGCGACCCAGGCGCTGCTGCTGGCGGCGCGCGCGGCGGCCGCGCTGGACGGCCGCGATTTCGTGACGCCCGACGACATCAAACTCATGGCGCCCGGCGTTCTGGAGCATCGGCTGACACTGCGCCCGGAATACGAAATGGAAGGCATGACGGCGGACGAAGTTGTGCGCCGCATCGGAGAGGAGATTCCCGTGCCCCGATGATGACGCCCCGCACATCGTTGCTGGTCTGGACCGCGCTGCTTGCCGTGCCGGCGCTCGGCTGGCTGATCTGGGCGCCCGGACCTGTTCCCGCCGCCCTGCTGCTGGCTTGGGCGGGCGGCGCCACGCTCGACGCCTGGCGGTCGCGTCGCGACATGGCGGATCTGCGCCTGATCGCCCCCGACCTCGCGCGCTGGGCCCGCCGTCAGGACGACCGGCTCGCGGTGCGCCTGCTTGCCGATTTGCCGCGTCCGCGCGCCATCCGGCTCGGGCTGGCCGCGCCGCCGGAACTGGGCGTACAGGCCGATATCCGTCAGACGCAACTGCCGGCCGGCGCCGGCGAAGTTCGGCTCGAATGGCCGGTCCGACCGCGCGAACGCGGGGGGTTCCGCATTGACCGCTGCCGCGCGGAAACCGACTCGCGCTGGGGCCTGTGGGCCGTGCGTCGCGACCTGCCGCTCGCCGTCGAGGTTCGGGTCTATCCCGGCCTGCTGTCCGAACGGCGCCGCGCGCCCGCCCTGTTCATGCGCCGCGGATTCTTCGGCATACGGCAACAGCGCCGCTACGGCAAAGGGCGCGAATTCGAACAGTTGCGCGACTACCAGTCCGGCGACTGCCTGGACGACATCCACTGGAAGGCCACAGCCAAGCGGGGCCGGCCTGTCACCAAGATGTATCAAGTCGAACGCACTCAGGAAGTCTATGTGGCTGTGGACGCCTCGCGACTCAGCGGCCGACCGGTCGCGCCCGATCCCGAAAACGACGCGCCCGGTCGCGCCGACGAACCCGCCGACACGCTGATCGAACGCTATGTCAATGCCGCGCTGCTGCTGGGCCGCGCCGCCGAAATGCAGGGCGATCTGTTCGGGCTCCTTTCCTTCAGCGATCGGCTGCTCTCCTTTGTCCGCGCGCGCCGCGGCCTCTGCCACACCCGATCCTGTCTGGACGCCGTCTGCCAACTGCGCACCCGGCCGGTGGCGCCCGATTTCGGCGAAGTCTGTTCGTTTATCCGGCACCGGCTGCGCCGGCGCGCCCTGATCGTTCTGCTGACGCAACTCGACGATCCGGCGCTGGAAGAATCCCTGTTGCGCAACGTGGAGCTTGTCCGGCGCCAGCATCTGGTCCTCGTGTGCATGCCTGCGCCCCGGATTGTCCGGCCCCTGTTCGGCGAACCCGGCGCCGTGCATACGCCCGACGACATCTACGCCGCGCTCGGCGGCCATCTGCGCTGGCGGCGTTTGCGCAACACGGCGGAGGCCTTGCGCAAAAAGGGCGTGGACTTTCTGCTGACACCCGACGACAGCCTGTTGACAGGCATGATCACCCGCTACCTGAACATCAAGCAAAGGCAGACGCTGTGATTATCGATCTCGAAAAATTCCTGCGCGAAGCCAAACCCGCATGGCGGGATATGGAAACTATGCTCCGTCGGCTGGAAGACGATCCCGTCGGCTCGCTTACCCTCGACGAAGCGCAACGCTTTCATCGGCTTTACGAGCGCGCGCAGTCGGATCTGGCGCGTCTGTCCACCTTCGCGTTCGATCCCGAAACGCGCCGCTATCTCGAAGCGCTGGTCGGCCGCGCCTACGCGCTGGTTCACGACCTGCGCGAAACCCCGCACCGATTCGCGCCCTTGCACTGGTTTTTCGGAACGTTGCCGCGCGTCTTCCGCCGCCGCTGGCGCGCATTCCTCGTGGCCGCCGCCGCCGTCGCGCTCGGCGCCGTTTTCGGGGCCGGCGTCCTGCTCGCGGACGAAACGCAGAGGTCGATTCTCATGCCTTTCCCGCACTTGCATACGCACCCTTCCGAGCGGGTCGCCGTCGAAGAACGCGGCCCCTCGGAAGATCTGCAACAGGGTCGGGCCACGTTCTCATCGGCTTTGATGACGCATAATGTGCGCGTGGCCGTTTTCGGCATGGCGCTGGGCATCACGTGGGGGTTTGGAACCCTTGTGGTCCTGTTTTACAACGGCGTCATTCTCGGCGCCGTGGCGGCGGACTATGTCGCGGCCGGAGAAATACGGTTTCTTCTCGGCTGGCTCCTGCCGCATGGCGCGGTCGAAATACCCGCCTTCATCATTGCGGGCCAGGCCGGATTGGTCCTGGCGCATACTCTGATCGGACGCGGCGACCGGCGACCGCTGGGCCGCCGCTTGCGGGACGAGGCGAACGAACTGGCCACCCTGATCGGCGGAGTCGCCATCCTGCTGGTCTGGGCGGGCCTGGTCGAAGCGTTCCTTTCGCAGTACCACGAGCCCGTTATCCCTTACACCGTAAAAATCGCCTTCGGGATGGCCGAGCTGGGACTGCTCGCCGTGTTCCTGATCGGCAGCGGCCGCCGCCGCCCGGAGCGAGGACAGCGTTCTTAAAGTCTGAACATCGAAATGCGAAATGCGAAATGCGGAATCAGGAGTTAGGAGTTAGGGATTAGGGGCTAGGATTAGGGGGCTAACGCCTAACCCCTAATCCCTAACGCCTAAACCGCCTTGGGAGAGGACCATGCAGACACATGCGTTGGAATGCCGCATCCGGACGCCGGAAGGCATCGTGTTCGCCTACACGCTGGCTAGCCCTGTCAGTCGGGCTTTGGCATGGGTTGTCGATACGCTATGCATCCTTTTGGCAACGAGCTTGTTGAGCAAGCTGTTGACGCCTCTGCATACGCTGAGCAGCGATATCGCCACGGGGCTCTGGGTGTTGACGTTTGCGCTTGTGTCCACGGGCTACGCCATCCTGTTGGAATGGCGCTGGCGCGGACAAACCCTGGGCAAGCGGCTGTTGGGCCTCAAGGTGCAAGACGCCTACGGACTGCGTCTGCGGTTCAGTCAAGTTCTCGTTCGCAACCTGTTCCGCGCGGTGGACAGGCTGCCGCTGCTGTATGGGGTCGGAGCGGCCTCCATTCTCTGCACCCGTCGCGCCCAGCGGCTGGGCGATCTGGCAGGCAACACGGTCGTGATTCGCATCGCGCGACCCGCGCGCCCGGACCTGAGTCGGCTCGCCGCGCCCATGTACAATTCGCTGCGCGACCATCCGCCGATCGCCGCGCGCTACCGTCAGCGCGTCACGCCGCGCGAAGCGTCGCTGGCGCTTCAGGCGCTGTTGCGGCGCGATCGGCTGGAGGATGCGGCCCGCATCGAGGTTTTCAGCGAACTCGCAAAATATTTCCGGGAACTCGTCGCTGTCCCGAGCGATCTCCTGCGCGGCGTCAGCGACGAACAGTTCATCCGCAATCTGGTCGATGTGCTGTACCGCAGGAGTTAGAGGGGCTAGGAGTTAGGGGCTAGGGGCTAATCCCTAATCCCTAACCTCAACCAGGATTATGAAAAAATGTGAAAAATCGAGAGCGGTGGACATGGCGCGTGTGCTGGTGTTGACCAATACGCATTCCGGACTGCAGAACAAGTTTGTCGCAATTCAGGCGCCGGCGCCTGGCTAGACCCTGTCCGAAAAGGTTCCTTTAGGCAACTGATCACCCCGTCCGAAACCCTTTTCGGACAGGCTCTGGACCTAGTTCTTGCAGTCGGGGCAGGCGCGCGTTCGTTTTCCGGTTCCCTCGCAGGCGCGGCATTGTCCGGTGGTTTTGCAGGAGATGCAGCCCACCATGGCGCTGCTGCCGCGAAAGCCGCTTCTGCGTCGGCCCTGTCCCTGGCAATTCGAACATTGGCCCGTGCCGCGGCAGGATGGACAATCGACTGAGATTTGGCCGGTTCCGGCGCAGTTGGGGCAGGCTGCGAAGTCCCGTTCGGCGGTCGGCGGCGACGGAGGCGGTATTGGCGTGGTCGGCGGCGGCTTGTCCGGTTTTTCGTCGAACGCTTCGTCCGCCTCGCGTTCGGTCAGCGCCACGGCGAATTGCGCGGCGGTCACGGCGGGACTGTTGCGAACACGGTCGATTTCCTTATGCGCGTTTACGGCATCGTCGAATCGGCCCTGAATCGTTCGTTCTTTTTTCAGGGCGTCCAGGCGGGCGATATATTTTTCCGCAAGGTCCACCAGACGTTTGTTCCTGGCCAAATCCTCTTGCGCGTTCTTGTCATGCCAGTCGGTTTGTAGCCGCGCAATGGTATGCGGCGTTTTCGCGTCCGGCATGTCGGGAACGGTTCCGGCTTGATCGAACCGGGCTGTTTCGGCCTTGACGGCCAGAACACTGTTAAGGTCGCCTTGCTTCTGAAAGGCCCGCATGGCGGCATCG
>SLMC01000170.1 GCA_007133745.1 Kiritimatiellia bacterium | reverse complement strand
TTTCCCTGGAATGCTTTCAATTCTGCCGCAACCGTTTTGGCAGTGTTTTTCCCATAGAGCGCGCGGATGCGCCTGAGTAGCTCTTTTTCGTCAATATCCTGCCATTCAGGAACATCCAGCAGAATATGCCAATGCGACGAGAGGATGGAATAGGTGACGACGCGCACCCCGCAGAAAATTTCCAGCTTGCGCATAAGTCGCCGAAAAAACTCCTTTTCGGGTGTGCCGAAGATGAATCGGCCCTCGATGGCTCTGCTCATGATGTGGTAGTAGCCCGCCCCCTCCGCCTTGATTCTTGCTTCGCGCATGATTTCGCTCCTTTCCGGAAAAAACGCTCCTGTATTTACATGAAGTAATTTGAACTGGCGATTTCCAAAAAAAAGTGAAACTATTTGTGTGTCCCTATGAATCCTGTCGCGCAAGGCGGCAGGGGGGGCAAGCCAAAATGCGAATCGCTGCTTTCCGGCTTGACTTCGGCGACCGCGCGCGTAGAGTCTGGCACCATGGATGTGCGTATTGAAAATCTTCGGATCAGGATTCCGCCAACTGATCGAACTCTGTTCTTCCTGCCGGAACTGCGCGTAGCCTCGCGGGAAAAGGTGTTGATTCAGGGCGCGAGCGGCATGGGCAAAACGACGCTGTTGCACTGTCTCGCCGGGTTGCGTCCGCCGCAGGAAGGCCGGACGCTGGCCGACGGGCGAGATCTGTACCGGCTTGGCGAACGCGACCGGGACCGTTTTCGGAGGGACGAGCTGGCTGTGGTTTTCCAGAAACTCAACTTGCTGGCCCATTTGAGCAGCCTGGAAAACGTGATGCTGATGCGGAGCGGCGGCCGGTTCGTCGGGCGGGAACGCGCGCGCGAGGCGTTGGCCGCCGTGCGGATGACGCATCGGGCTTCCGTTCTGGCGGCGCGTTTGAGCCAGGGCGAACAGCAGCGCGTGGCCGTGGCCCGCGCACTGGCCGGGACGCCGCGCCTGATTCTGGCCGACGAGCCCACCTCGAGTCTGGACGACGGCAATGCGGACGTCGTCTTCGAGGCTTTACTGGCCGCCGCGCGCCAGGCCACGCTGATCGTGGTCAGTCACGATCGGCGTTTGCAAGGCCGTTTCGCGCGCTGCGTCCGGTTCGAGGAGGCGGCGACATCATGAATGCCTGGCGTCTGGCATGGCTGAACGTGTCGCGTCGGCCGCTGCCCTCGGCGATCGCGGTATTGGCCATTGCCTGGGCGGTCGCCGCCGGCGGCATCATGCTGAAACTTCATGTTCTGTCGCAATCGCGCTTTGCCACTCTGGCCGCCGAAGGACAGGCGGTCGTGGGCGCCAAGGCCGGCGGCATGGACCTGTTGCTGGGCAGCCTCAATCTGGAAGGCGGCTTCCCCGCTTTCATCCCCTACAACCTTTTCCGTTCCATCCGCAGTGCGGAAACCGTCGAGTTCGAAAACGGAGCGGTCTCGCAAATCCCGCCCGTTCGCGCCGTTATCCCGTTTCTGCATTTCGCTAACATCGGCTCGTTCAAGGCGGTCGGTACCGACGAACGCTTCCTTCGGCGCCCGGACCCGTCGGACGCGCCGAGCCTGAAAGAAGGACGCTGGTTCAGCGTCGGCGCGCCCGAGCTGGTGGCGGGCGCCGAAGCGGCCCGGCAACTGGGACTGACGCCCGGTTCCGCCGTTACGGCGGACATCGTGAATCCGACAGGCGACTCGGCCACTCGGCAAGCCGAATTCTCGCTGACGGGCGTACTGTAACCGACTGGGAAAATTTGGGATTTCGCTTTTTTCGCCTGTCAGGAGCAGGGTCGGCAAAGACTGGCCGAGTTCGATTTGAGTTCCGTCTCTATCTGGCAGGATCAGGTGTTGCATTTCTTCCTGATCTATCATGCCCCGGAAGTCTTTCCGCGCTTGCAGTCCCTGATCAACCAAAGAACCGTGGCGCAAATCGTTTCCGTGCCCGACGAAATCGAACGGCTGCACGCCTTGACCGGGCTGGGCAGGCGGTTCGGGCTGGGCTTCGCGGCCTTGATTCTGTTCATGGCCGGCGCCTGCGTGGCGGCCATGACCACCGCGCGTTTCGACGCGCTCGCCGTGCAGATGGCCATTTTGCGGGCGCTGGGCTTTTCCAAAGCGGAAGTCGCCGGTTCTCTCTTCCTTGAAGGACTCTTGCTCGGCGGCATGGCCTGCCTGCTCGGGGGGCTGGCCGACTTCGTTTTATTCCCGAGAATTCGGGAATGGATCGGGTTCGATTTCCACAGCTACACCGTTCGGCTCCCCTCGCAAAGCGTGGCCGTCTGGCTCATGATCCTGGCCGCTATCTCCGGCGCCATTCTTGTACCGGTCTTCAGACTCTGCCGACAGAATGTGGATCAGTCGCTGCAAGGACTCTAACGCGGGCTGTCGTCCGCAACCCAGAGGTCAGAGGGCAGAGGACAGATGTCAGGGTCGAGACAAGAACGGAAAACGACTACGGCGACGACTACGGGAGACGATTCGGAGATTTCTTCTCGTAATCCGTAGTCGTCCATAGCCACTCTACGCTACATGTTGTGGCTACGTCAGTCAAATGGATACCCCGGATTCGCAAATATATTCGCCTTTATTCTTTCGGCGCAAGACCGGCGGGCGGCACGACGTTAGGGCTCGGTTGTCACGCCGATCGTATAGAACATTCGCGATGCCGCACCCGAATCATCCTGCACAATGTGCTCCCCTCCCTCGCCGGAAACGGCGATATGGCCGATTACGTTGCTCCAGGCGCCGTCCGTCAGAACCTCTCGCCGTTTCAACGTGTAATACCGGCGCGTGGAAGCGGGTGTGTACGCCACCGTGGTCGTTCCCGCCGGACTGTTCGAGATCGAGGTGATTCGCAGATAGTCGCCGATTACGTTCGGATCGGTGTCCATGACGTACTTGCGCCAGGCGGGCACGCCGTCTCCGGCGTCATGGTTTTCCGTCACGCGGTGGTGGTCCAGCCACCAGTGCGGCGTCCCTTGCGGTGCGGCGTCGAATGCCATCGTACGCACGCCATAGTCCGGGGACGATCCGTTCAAGCTGATCCATCCGATATTTTCGCCCCAGGCATGACCGGAAAACGCTCCGTCCGACGTGTTGACGGCCGGTTTCCCGTAGGTTTGACAGAAGCGGATCCATCCGATGTTTTCGCCCCAGGCGTAGCCCGAAAGCTCGCCGTCGGCCGCCATGTTCACCCCCCAATTGC
>SLMC01000013.1 GCA_007133745.1 Kiritimatiellia bacterium | reverse complement strand
TTCTGCAACGCCCTGTGCGAAAGTCCGAGGCAAGACCAATGGCCGACCATTGGCTTTCAAGGATTTCCAACACTCCAATCTTCCACTATTCCATAATTCCAGACGCTATGGGATGGGACTGAGAAAAATCAGCTTGTCCGCATTGATGGATCAGGCCAAGAGGTCAGAGGACAGAGGCCGGAGGTCAGTTTCTTAATTTCTGACTTCAGACATCTGACCTCCGACCTCTGGGTTGCGGGCGACAGCCCGCATTAGGCCCTTATGGGCGGCAACTGAACAATAGATTGTTTATTTTTGAACATCGAAATGGGGAATCTAGGAATGCCATTCTTAATCTTCGTGTTTTCTCCCTTGATTTCCCGAAGCCAATCCAATATAGAGCCATCCCAATGAATGCTGCGCTGAAAGGGAAACTGACGCGGTTCTGGCTGAGGTCGGTCAAGCGGCTGACGACGCCGGGCGCGATGATCGATTTCGCGTGCCGTCGGCATGCCGACACGCCTCTGCTGATCGATGCCGAAAACGGACGCGCGCTAACCTTTTCCGAGATGCGCGCGCGGGCCGGTCGGCTCGTCGCCTTTTTTCGGACCCGGCTCCGGCACGGCGATGTCCTTGCCTATGTCGCGCCGAACTCGGCCCGGTATTTCGAGGTTCGGGCTGCCGCGCATCTGGCCGGCTTGATTTTCATGCCGCTGTCGGCATCGTTGCCCGCCGAAACCGTCCTGTATTTTCTCGATTTCGCCGATGCCAAAGCGCTGCTCCATTCCGGCGCCGTGCCGCTGCCGCTGAACCGTATCCGCGCAAACGGCAAAACAACCCTGATTCTCGATATCGACAGTCCGGAATACGCGACGCAGGCCGAAGCCGGCGTTGCGGCGCCGATCCTTCCGGCGTCGGTCGATCCCGATGTCACCGCAACCTACAATGTCAGCTCCGGCACCACGCAGGGCGTGCCGAAAGTCGTCAAAATCACGCACCGCGCCTGGGTGTCCAGCTTCTACCAGCTTATGCTTACGGCCATTCCGACCGCGACACTCGCATCGAATCGCTACCTTTGCGCCATGCCCTATGCCACAGCCGGGTCCACCAGTTTTTTGCCCATCCTCATGGCCGGCATGACCGTGGTGATCGTCAAGGAACCGTTTCCGCCGGCGTCGCTCGTCGCGGCCGCCCGAACCTATCGCGCCTCCCGACTGTTTCTGACCCCAAGCCAACTGTTCGCGCTGCTCGATCATTGCCGCGAACACGAGGAACGCCTGCCCGATCTGGCCATGATCATTACCGGCACGGAACACGCGCCGGTTCCCTTGCTGAAAGAATGCGTCGCATGGTTCGGCCCGAAAATCGTGTGCGGATACGGCATGGTCGAGGCGTTGCCGCCGTTGACGCAACTGACGCCGACCGACTACCTGGCGCCGAAGGGCGCCGCCGGACCGCGCGAAGCACGCCTGAAAACGGCCGGTCGGATCGTCGGCGATGTCGCATTCAGCGTGCTGGACAATAACGGCCGCCCTTTGCCCTCCGGCCAACTGGGCCGCATCGCGGTTCAAGGCGATACGGTCGGCGGCGGCTACTTGAACAATCCGGAAGAGAACGCCGCGTGTTTTCAAGGCAACCGATTCCTCAGCAGCGATTACGGATTCATGGATGCGGACGGATTTCTGCATGTGCAGGGCCGCAAGCAGGACATTGTGGCGCGACGGCCCGACGGCGAACCGGTTTTTGCCCGGGAGCTGGAGGACTGTTTTTACGCGTTGCCGTGCGTTCGGCAATGCGCCGTGGCCGTACCGAACCCCGATCAAGGTCCGGTTCTGTTCGTCGTGCTTCGCAGCGCCGCGTCCGAATCCGACGCGCGTCGCGAACTCGACCGCTGCCGCGCCGCGCTCGATCCTTGGCTGCAACCGAGCGCCATCGCGCTGCGCCCCGCCCTGCCCCTCACGCCGCTCGGCAAACTGGATCGCCGAACACTGGCTGCCCGTTAAGCCGACGCCACCACCACAAGCGAAGTGAACAGCATATTTCAAGCCATAAGAAGCCATAAGGGATACACGCATTGTCGGCGAGTCCGGATTTTCCAGGTGTTTTGCCATGAGTTTTTTGAACAGAAAGCAGCGGGAGAGAGTGGAACGTGGAGCGGAAAGCGCGGAAGGATGATTGAACGCCAACCCTGAAAGGGTTATGCAACAGAGCCGGGGGCCTGCCTTATGCGTGCCCTGCCTGCCGAGCCAAGGCACGCGGCGCAGGGAAACGGGGTTTGGGATGCGCGAAGCCCTGGGGTTCCACCTGCCTGCGCCGAAGCGGCTTCGGCAGGCAGGCCCCAGGCTTTGTTGCGTCAGGCTTGCCTATAACTTCACTGTTTGATCAATAGATAAGGGCGAAAGATTAGGGGGGGAGCAAAAGAAACCTTAATCTTTTGCCCTAATCTTTCGCCTTAATCTCCTCCAGTTATCTCATCGTTTGTCTTGTTATTTTCGGCAGAAAAGCGTGGTTAAGCCGCTAAATCCGCCCCAGCATTTTGCGTGTCAGCCAGTAGAGGCTGAAGACGCCCGCCAGCGTCGCCAGCCAAAGCGGATGCGCCCACAGCCGGAACCGAGTCTCGCGCGGCGGACGCGGCGGCCAGTCGCGCAAGGCGCGCAAAACGGATTCGGCCTCGGCCTCGTCGCCCGACCGGCCGCCGGTCAACGCGGCCAGTTCGCGCAGAACTTCCCGTCGGGCGGGCCGGCCGACCGGCTCGAAATCGGGTTCGCTGGCATAGAGAACGGTGTCGGCCGCGCGACCGGTATCGCGACAACGCACCGCCAGCGTATGCGCGCCGCTTTCGCGCACGGTCGCAACACCCCGGTACGTTCCCCACCCGCCCTCGATTTCCGCCAGCATAAACGGCGCCGGCTCGCCGGACGGCCCAGTCAGCACAGCTTCGACGGTTGCGCGCTCCATCGGAAACCCTTGTTCGTCCAGCGGCGTAGCCTGGACATCGAGCCGGTCGCCGACGGCGGGCGTTTCCGGCTGGAAAAAGAAGCGCATGCCTTCTCCGCGCGCCAGATGGCGCCGATGCGACATCCAGCGAAAGACCTGGCTCCAGAACCGGTAATGATACAAATCCTCGACACCCCGGCGCCAGCGCCAGGCGGAGTCGTGACTCATGAACAGCACATGGCCGCTTCCGAAACTTTGCGTCACAATCATGGGAATGCGCCCGTCCGCGTTGCGTGCCTGACGATGCACCGCCAGCGTTTCGGAACCCGGCCTGGCACGCGCGACGCCGGCATACCAGTGAAAGCCGGGCAACTGGGTCCATAACCGTTCGTTCCGTTCCACGACATCCGTCAACCGGGTCAGCCGATGGTCGCGACCGAGCATGGTCAAGGCCAGCCCGCCCGGCTGCGCCGTTCCGTGTCCGCGCGCGGAGTCGGCTTCAAGGTCCACCGGCAGCAGCGCGCCCAGCGGACCGGCCGCCAGCGAATGCCAGCGACCGGACGGACCGGGTAAAAAAACCAGTCCGGCAGCCTGCGATTCCACCAGATCGCGCAATGCCTGGCACTGCGGTTCGGTCAGGCCGCCTTCGCCCATGGCGACATCGCCGAGAAACACGACATCGTAGCGGGCCAGCGCTTCGCGCGTCTCGGGAAAGGCCGAAAGATAACCGGCGCCGCCGCCCGGCGGCAAGCGGGGATGAAACAGAATCGTGTGCGCCTCCACGCCCGGATCGCGGCGGGCGGCATTGCGCAGGTAGCGGTATTCCCAGCGCGGCGTCGTTTCCACGATCAGCATGCGGATAATTTCGCGTCGCACCGCGATGCGAAAGGTCTGCTCGTTGTTGTCCGTCCGCGCTTCGCCCGGCAGCGGCTCGGCACGCAGAAGGTAGGTCCGTTCGCCTTCCCGAATCGGCACGAACCCGATCGACGACGGGGTTTGTCCCATCGCGGGCAGAAACACATTGCGCCGCGCCCGCTCGATACCGTCTTCGATCAGCAATACGTTTACCTCGGCCGGATCGGGCATCCGACTGCGCAAAACGAACGGCAGATGCAGCCGTTCGCCCAGCGGCGCATAGGCCGGGGCATGCGGCGGCAGCAATTCGATATCCGGCATGAAACGGTCGGACCCGACGGCCAGGGCGAAGACCGGCGTCTCCTGCTCGCGCAGCCGCGAGGCCGCCTCGATCGGGGACGGGTCCAGCGTCCAGTCGCCGTCGCCCACCATCAGCACGGCACGAGCGGCCATCGGCCGACGCGCCCACGCATCCAGCGCCGCATGCAGGTCCGTGCCCTTCGCATCGCGCCCGAACTCGATTTCGCGAATACGGTAGCGGTCCGACAACCCGGTCCAGGCAGGCTCGGCGCGCAATGTTTCGACCCATTCGGCGCGCGAGATCGGCGCGCCGCCGCCGGGCGCCGACACATCGCGCGTGGCCATGCTGCCGGTGGCATCGATCAGAACCGCCAGCGTCGGCTGAACCGTTTCGCGATCCACCCGCACCCGCTCGGGCCGCAGCAGCGTGAGCGCCAGCAGAACAAGGCCGATCATGCGCAGCGCTTCCGCGCCCGCCTCGGCACGGCGCCAGCCCCCGCGCTGCACCTGCCGCGCGGACAGCCATAGCGAAACGCCCAGCAAGACCGCGCCGGCCCCGATCCGCCATGGACTCGCCGCCCAACTCCAATAGGCTTCCGTCATGAGGCACGCTCCAGCGCCAACGCGGCTTCGGCCAGCAGAAACAAGCCGGCCATCAGAAAAAGCGCGCCGGACATTTCCGTCGGCCCGGCCAAGCGACCGGCAACGGGCGCGACGACATCCAGCCGCACCCCCGGCAGCAAAGCGCGCAAAGTGGCGGCATCCAGCGCGGAGTCGTCGTCCTCTTCTTCCGGACGGTTGAGCGCCATCCAGCGCGCGCCCAGCCGATACACGCCGGCCCGAATCCTGGGATCGAGCCGTTCATCGGTATGCGCGGCTTCCCACAATGCGTCGGGCGAGCCCGGCTGCCACTCGCCGCAAACCCCCATGCGCGCCTCGCCCAAACGCCGGCCGCCCTCCTCGCGCAACCGCCACAACATCGGCACCCAGAGCCGCCCGTCGCCCAAGTCGGACCATTCGGGACTCGGCAAGGCGGCCAAGGCATACAACCGTCCGTTCCCGCGATTCTCGCGTGTCACGGCAACCGCGCCATCGTCGAAATGCGCCATCGCATAGGCCGCCTCGGCCCGGCGTCCGGCAAAAAGACTGCGCGCGCGCACGGCCGCTTCGCCAACCGGCACATCGTCGCCGTCCCGTGTTCGGGCGAAAGGCCCCGCGTAACGTTCCCAGCGGGCAACCCGCCAGGCGCGGCCGGCAGGCGCGCGTTCCATGGCCGCCCAGGCCCAGAGCGCGGGGTCGTTCGCGGCATCCGCCGTTTCGGACAACACGGCCGGTTCGGCAGGCGGCAACGCGAGCGCAACGCCGCCGTCGCGCAGGAACGTGTCCAGTGCGCGGGCCTGCGCTCCGCGCGGCGGCGCCCCTTGCCATACGACCAGCGCCGCGCCATCCAAAACGGGCGGCTCGGCATCCAACGGCCACAGCCGCACCGGATGCCGATCCGCGGCGCGCGCGGGCAAAAAGCTGTGACGGATGCGTCGGCGCAAAGTCTCGTTTTCGGTCGCCACCCGGACGTCCCCTTCGGGGGCCGGCCCGAACACGTACCAGGCGGCATTGTCGCCGACATAGCCGTCGGCCGGCAACTGCAATCCGGCCCAGCCCGCCGTATCGCCGCCGGGCAACACGACGGCGCCGCGGCGCGTGTCGGTTGGCAACGGATGCAGAACCCGGCCGCTCGGCGTCAGCAACGCGGCCTGCACCGTTTCGGAGCGCGGCTCCGGCGCTTCCAGCGTGTAGCCCAGCGCCACGCCGTCGTCCAGACGGCGAACCCCGTCCGCCCGAATGGACCGGTTGGCGGCAGGGGGTGCGCTGTCGGCCAGCAGCGCGCGTATCCGCGGAGCGGGCGCCATGTCCGCCAGCCGCGCGCCGAGATCGCCCCAGGCCAGACTGGCCGGCCGCCAGTTCGACGTTTGCGCATCGCTCACCGCCCAAATCTCCGTTCGGCCCGGCCGGTGCCGCTCGATCCAGTCCAGAGCCGCATCGAACAGCGCGGGCCAATCGGCCGCCGTATCGGTCTGTTCCGTCCAAACCAAGTGGCGCAGCGCACTCAGGGCCGCCACCTCGCGCGGCGTACGGAAAACCGATTCGATCAGAACAATGCGACTGCCCCGTACGCGTTCGGACGGAACAGCCGCCAGCTCGGCCAGCGCCTGCTCGCGCAGGCTCTGGCCCGAGCGCCCGTCGATCCGCTCCATGCTGGCGGATCGGTCCAGCAACACGATCACGGCATCGGGCGCGCCGCCCCGGCCCAGTCGGCCCAGCCGCCCGCCAACCAGCGGACGGACCATGGCCAACGCCAAGGCCGCAAGCGCCAGCGTCCGACAGGCCAGCACCAGCCAATGCCGCCAGCGCGACCGACGCGACGCGCTGCGGGCCACGCGACGCAAAAACTGCATGGCGCCCCACCGCACCGTGCGATAGCGCAACCGATTCAGCAAATGAATCAGGATCGGCAGCGCCGCCACGCCCAATCCCCATATCATGGCCGGTTGCAACGCAATCATTGCGGGCCTTTCCCCGTGCCGCGCCGCTGACGCTGCAGCATAAAGGACGCCAACGCCTTCTCGTAGCCGTCCGCCATCGCGACGCGCCGGTAATCGGCGCCGAACTCAAGACTGCCCTGCCGCAAGCGGGTCAGATAGGTCTCCATCTCGTTCCGGTATTCCCGCGCCATCAAAGCGGGATCGCCGATCACCGGCGCGCCGTCTTCCAGGTCCAAAAAGCGGATCGGCCGATCGAACTCGAAGCGGGTCTCCCGTTCGTCGAGCACATGGAACAGAACCAGATCGTGGCGCTGAAAACGCATGTGCCGAAAGGCGCGCAGCAAGGCGTCGGGATCGGCGAAGAAATCCGAGATTACGATCACCAGCGCGCGGCGGCGAATACGGTCCGCCGCGCGATGCAGCGCCTCCGGCAAGTCCGTTTCGCCCTGCGGACGCGCCTCCGCCAGCGCGTCCAGCAGCGCGCGCAGATGAACCGGCGCTCGGCGCGGCGGAATCTCGCGATCTCCATCGGCATCCGCCAGACGCAACCCCACGGCATCGCCCTGTCGAATCATCAGATAGGCCAGCGTCGCCGCGAGCTTCCGGGCAAAGGCCATTTTCGAACCGTGCGCGCCTTCGAACGCCATGGACCCGCTCGTATCGAGCATCAGAACGCAGCGCAGGTTCGTGTCGGCATCGAATTCCTTGATGTAAAAGCGGTCGGTCCGGGCATACACGCGCCAGTCCAGGCGGCGGGTATCGTCGCCCGGCGCGTATTTCCGGTATTCCGCGAATTCGACGCTCGCTCCGCGCGTGGCGCTGCGGTGCAGGCCGGCCACCGCCCCCATCATGGGTCGGCGCGCGAAAACCGTCAGCCGGCCCAGTCGCGACAGGACCGCCGGATCGAGCAAATCGAAACGCTTGGCATCGTCCATGGCTTCAGCTCTTGTCCCGGGCCTTGTCCAGCAAGCGACGAATAATGTCCCGGCTGGTCACCCCTTCGGATTCGGCGTGGAAATTGATCAGGATGCGATGGGCCAGCGCCGGATCGGCCACGGCTTCGACATCCTCGTCTTGCACCAGATAGCTTCCGCGCAACACGGCGTGGGCTTTGGCGCCTAAAATCAGGTATTGTACCGCGCGCGGACCGGCGCCCCATTGCACCCATGCCCGAATCCAGTCCGGCGCCGACGCATCGGTCGGCCGCGACAGACGCACCAGCCGCACGGCGAATTCGTACACGTGATCCGGCACCGGAACGCGACGCACCACCTGCTGCATTTCGAGAATGTCAGGTCCGCCCAGAACCGCGTTCAGAGTCGGCGCCGTGTCTCCCGTGGTCTCCCGCGCAATGCGCAGCTCTTCCGCCTCGTTCGGATAGTCCACGTGGATCAAAAACATGAAACGGTCCAACTGCGCTTCCGGCAACGGATACGTTCCCTCCTGCTCGATCGGATTCTGCGTGGCCAGCACGAAAAAGGGCGGATCCAGCCGAAACGTATGCGAACCGGCGTTCACGCAATGCTCCTGCATCGCCTGCAACAGCGCCGACTGCGTCTTCGGCGGGGTGCGGTTGATTTCGTCCGCCAGGACGATATTGGCGAAAATGGGGCCTTTGACAAATTCGAAAGCGCGGCGGCCCGGTTGCGCGCTTTCCTGCAAGATGTCGGTGCCGGTAATGTCCGAGGGCATCAGATCCGGCGTAAACTGGATGCGGCTGAACTTGAGCGACAACAGCTCGCTCAGCGAATGAATCAGCAGCGTCTTGGCCAGACCGGGCACGCCCATCAGCAGAGCATGCCCTTTCGCGAACAGGCAAATGAGCAATCGCTCGATAACCTCGTCCTGCCCCACAATCGCCTTGGCCAGCTCCGCGCGCAAACGGCCGTGCGCGTCGCGCAGCCGCTCGACCGCCGCAATGTCGCGATCCTGCCCGTTGCCCGGCTTCGATTCCGCCGCGTTCTTCGCCTCTGTTTTCGCCATGCCATCCTCCCTTATTGCGTCATTTCGCGCATTAAATACAAGTACGTTTCCTAAACCCCGTCTCTTAGCAAGCCACCCCCGATTTGGCAACCTCTATTCCTACGCAAGGCGCCATTCCAATTAGTTTCTGTTGCGCAAAACGGGCTGCGACCGCCCGGCAAGTGTGCGGGCATGCGGGTTTGGGCGGAATGGCGCTTCGAAGGCATCCGAAAAGGGTCTGCCACATTCTGTCATTCCGAGCTTGCGAGGAATCTCGCTTCGCGAAAACGCTTTTTTAGCGGCGTTCCGCCGAGATCCCTCGCAAGCTCGGGATGACAATTGGCTCTGACAGCGCCCTTTTCGGACACGCTCTAGTTAGACCCCATTCAAAGCGTATAGTTTCCCCGCGCGCCCTTTGTGCGAGTTTGTGAGTATGCGAGGATGAGAACGATCAACCCTTCCGTCCAGTTCTAGCTTTCCCCACACACTCACAAACTCACAAACCCACACACTCACAAACACTCACGCCTCCAATTTCTTGTGCCATGCGGAATTCAAACTCCATTTAGAGCAAATCGCACGGAACCTACGGGTTCAGCCTCGCTTTGCCTTGAACTTTCAACTTGATTAGTTCATGAAAAAGGCGCTATCAGAGTGCTTGCGACTTTAACGTAAGAGAGCCTATAGCCTGAATGTTGAAAAGGGTGTTAAGCAACAAATCAGAAAAAACGAAAACTATTTCCTGGATCAAGAGAATATTCTTTGCCGTAAGGGCGCCGAGCGAAGCTCGGTCACCCTTGACCGAGCGCGCGCTATTGGGCAAGGGCCGATCAACACAATGTCCGCATGAAGAAGACTGCCATACATCGTTTTCCGGCCGGGACCAGGCCGGTTGGACTGATCGCGTTCTGCGCTTTGGCGATCGGCTTCGCGCCGGGCCCGGGGCCGCTCCGGGCCGGAGGCGACGTCCCGGTCGAGGATCCGGCCCGTAACATGGCGCGAGGCGGGGTACTGCTCAGCGCCTCGCGCCGTTTCATCGTGATCGGCCCCGATCATCGGGAAAACCAGTCTATATCGAGCTGGGCCGAGACGATCGACAGCAAACTGCAAGCCGTAACCGGTATCGAGTTGCGGGGTCGCGAACCGCGCGGCATCCGCATCGCCCTACGCGAAGAGCCGGAGGCCGAGAGCGCGCTGGGTGTCGAGGAATACATCGAATCCGGCCTGCTCGTGCATCGGCTCACAGCCGTGAACCTGGCGCAAACCGATTACGAGACCTTTCAGGGCCTTTTGTGTCAAATTCTGCTGAGACGCCATGTCTTGACCCTGGCCCGGCAGCGCGGCGCGGCGACGGAGGGGGCCTTCCCGGCGGATGGCGGATTGCCCGCGTGGCTTTGGGACGGCCTGTCGCAAAATACGCTGCCCGGCTTGCAAACGCGCAATGTTCGCCTGATCGCCGGGGAATGGCACCGGGGCCGACTGCCTCCGGTCGGGGCCATTCTGAACCCGAATGCGTCACTGGATATCATCGACCCGGATCGGGGCTGGAATACGTTGCGACGCCGGGCCGCGCACGGAACCTTTATGATGTGGCTGCTCTCTTTACCGGACCGGAACACGCGGATGGAAGCCCTGTTCGACCGGCTGGCGGCTGGCGAAACGGTCTCGGCCGAACAGGTGGCCGCGCTGATACCCGACTGCGATTCGGCCGGCGCCATGGATGCGATGTGGGACGAATGGATCCTCGCGCAAGGCCGGGTCATTCGGATGCCGGGTGTGGCCACCCCGGAAAATGCGCAGCGGCTCGAATGGGAGTTGTTGCTTTATCCCGGCGATTATGGCATACCCATGACCGGTCGTCTTTACGAAAAGGTCGAATGGGACGATCTGATCGACCGGCGCGAGGAAGATTGGATTCCGGTCTTCGCCCGCGCCAAGGCCGCCGGCTTGCGTCTGACGGCCATCGGGCGCGGAACGGAATACGAAACGGTCATCGAAGCCTACGTCCGCTTTCTCGATGCGTTGCGAAAAGGCCGACGCGAACCGCTGTTGCGGGAACGGCTTGAAAACGCGCAGACTTCAAGACAACGCATGGCGCGCAAGGCGCAAGGTCCTCGGCTCGCGCCGCAAACGGAACAGGACGCAACAACGCGAATCGCCGACTCGTTCGATGCCGGGCACGGGCTCGGATTCGCATGGGAATAAGGAGCCCGGGTATGAACAAGAAAAAAACCATTGTCGGAACCATCAGTCCCGAAGTCCTGTCCTTCACAGTCGGCAGGGATCCGTTCCTGGACCGAGCGCTGCTTGAAGCCGATTGCCTCGGCACGGCGGCCCATGTCACGATGCTGTCGAAGCTGCCCCTGCGGCCGCGCCTGTTTTCGGCGGACGAACGCCGCCGGGTCGTCGCGGAACTGATTCGCATCATGCGCGTCGGCCGCCGAGGCGCTTTCGACATCGGCGAGGCCGATCAGGACGTGCATCTGGCCGTGGAGCGCGTCCTTACCGCGCGGCTGGGCGATCTGGGCAAACGCGTCCATACCGCGCGCAGCCGCAACGATCAGGTCGCAACGGATTTGCGGCTGTTTGCCAAAATGCGGTTGTTCGACATCATGGACGAAGCGCTGGCCCTGATCGACGCGCTAACCGACCTGGCCGTCAAGCATGCCCGCACGCCCATGGTGGGCCGAACGCACTTGCAACCCGCCATGCCCTCGTCCGTGGGGCTCTGGGCCGCCTCGCATGCGGAAAGCCTGCTCGACGACTTGACCCTGATCCGGGCCGCCTACGACGTGAACGACCGCAACCCGCTCGGCTCCGCCGCAGGCTACGGCGTGCCGCTGCCGCTCGACCGCGACGCCACGACCGCCAGTCTGGGCTTCCGCGAACCCATTCGCAACGTGCTCTACGCCGCCAGCGCCCGCGGCAAATGCGAATCGGCCATCCTGTCCGCGCTAGCGCAAGCCATGCTGAGCCTGTCGCGGCTGGCGGAAGACATGACGCTGTTCACCATGCCCGAATTCGGCTATTTCTCGCTTCCGCGCGCATGCTCGACCGGCAGCAGCATCATGCCGCAGAAAAACAATCCCGACATCTACGAACTCGTGCGCGCCAAGGCCGGTCGCGTTCTGGGCTGCGCAACGGCCGCCAGCGCCATAGTCAAAGGCCTGCCCTGCGGATACAATCGCGATCTTCAGGAAATCAAGGAGGTCTTCATGGACGGACTTGAAACCGCGCGGGCCTGTCTGAATATCCTGGCTTTCACGACCCCGAAACTGAAGGTGCATCCCGAGGCGCTGGCACGCGGGTTCACGCCGGAGGTCTTCGCCACCGACCGCGTGCTGGACCGCGTCCGCAAAGGCGAGTCTTTCCGAACCGCCTACGATCATGTCAAGGCAACCCTCGGCGACACCGCCGAGATGGATCCCGCCGCCAGCGTGCAGACCCGGCCTTGCCTGATCGATCCCGGCTTCGACGCCATGAGCGAACGCGCCCGAACCGTCAGCCAGTTCGTGATCGGCGAACGGCGCCGTTTCCATGCCGCACTGACCAAGCTGCTGGGCGTGCCGTATCCGAAACTGGCTTCCTGAAGACTACAGTCCCGAGAGAAATCCAGGCATCTTCCCCCTCCGTACTGCAATCCTTCAAAACCGTGTTTTTCTGACACGTTTTTATACCGCCCGCCATGCAAGCTCCTCTTTATCAGACACATAAAAATATTTGCGTCTATTCGCGTCCATTCGCGTGATTCGCGGGCT
>SLMC01000375.1 GCA_007133745.1 Kiritimatiellia bacterium | reverse complement strand
GGCTTGAACATCGCATCGGCGCTTTTTTCCATCTCCTTCTCGTTGGCCCCGGAAATGGATTCGATTTTGCCGATCACGAAATCGCGCAGCCGCAGCAAGGGCGAAGCCAGCGCCTCGCGCAGGCTGATGGGGTTCTCGATGATGTTCACTATGCGCGCGTCGTACTCGACGCCTGCCACATCGAAAAACACCCCGCGCTTGCCTACGCGAAGGTTGCCTTTGGTTCCATGCGTAGCCGGCAACGCCACCGTGAATTTGCCGTCGCCCGTCAGCCGCTCCACTTCGAGATAGACCGTAAAGATATTGGCCGACTTGGCCACAGCCTGATGCGCATTCGCATCGTCCACCTTGAGCGCCAAATTGAACCAGCGCCCATCGATCACGGCCGAGCCTCGCTCGAACAAAGCGCGCTTTTTCGGGTCGTACAGCTCGCTAAAACTGGTGAAATTATTGGCCAGCCGCACAAGATGGGTGGCGAAAAGCAAAAGCCGCTCCAAATCGTCCATCCCCTTCCGCAATCCGGCCACGGCCGCATCCTGCGCGATCAGCCCCCGAACCTTGTCGATCAGCGCCCCTTCCAGACGATATCGGAGCAGCCGTTCCTGCGGCACACGCTCCGCATCGCCAGCCGGCTTGGTCGCCACGTAATCCGCATAGGGCTTCAACAGGCGCTTCACACGCCGCCAATCGTCTTCGCTCAGCGTCTCGCCGATCTTGTCCAGGCACCGGCTCAGCACAATCTGCCGCAACGCAGCGAGGCCTTCGGCATGAAAAGGATTCGTCTCGGGTCCGCACAACGGCAGCATGTCGTCCGGCGACAGCCGAGCCAAAGGTTCGGTTGCAAGCCAATGCCTCAGCTCGGCCACCCCGACCCGCCCGCCTTCGCCCGCCTGCGGCCCCCGACGGTCGGACGGCGTCAAGTTCGGATCGTAACGACGCATGCGACACAACTCGAAATAATCGTCCACCTTTTCGCGCTGAGCCAGAAACGCGGCGTAGAGCGCCGGCGTTTCCGCGCCGAAAGGCATAACCGCGCTCTCGCGGTCTGCGGCGAGCGCGCCGGCGCCCTGCTCGTTCCAGTCGAGCCAAGCGTTCGAGACCGCAACAAACGCATCCAACTGCGCGAGCGTAATGCCAGGCTCTCCGCCAGCGTCAACCGTTCCGCCCGTCACGACAACCGCGTCGGCTATCAGAGTCGCCACATTCGGGTCCGATGCCGACTTGGCCACGATCACGCCATCGCCATTGAACGGTTGCTTGTCGAGATTGGCCAGGCAACGCCGAATCTCCTCCAGAGACAGAACGCTCGCATCGGCCTGACCCAACGTTCGCAACACGTACTCGGCCGACGACTTCAAGGCCCGCCCCGGAGGCGTGGCCGTATCTAGCGCGCTCAGCGGCAGGGCCTCGAACGGCACGGTCAGCCAATGCCGTTCGGCCAGGCGTGTGCGAACCCAGCGCAAAGCGGCTCGCATCTCGTCGCTGGTGATCCGGCCGTTCCCGTCCCGATCCATCATTTCCAGGAATTTGCGATCGCAACGAAACGCCGACAAAGGCGCGCTTGTGGCCGCCCATAGCGCTTCGTCAAGATTCAGGATTTCGTCAAGATCCTCGGGGGTCTCGATTCGCAACTGGTAGGCTTTGCCGTATCGCTTGAATTGCATGGCGCTTTCCCTTTCATCCTCCCAAGGAAGGTCTCATGATCCTGTTCGTGTTTAGCACATTACAACAGCCCACCCGACGCAAGCAAGCGATAACGCCAAATTTCGGCGAGGCCGGAAAAAGTTGGAAGATTGGAATGTTGGAAGATTGGAATGTTGGAACGCGGCGACAGTGAATGCCATAGCCGATTATCCGCACAAGCCGCATTACACGGCCCCTTCGCCGCATGAACACTTTGAAAAGCGGCGAGGGCGCCGCTTCCACTTTTACGGTCTGCCGTAAAAACGAGTCATTATTCCATCCCTCCATAATTCCACATTCCACAGGATGACAGTGGACAACGGCCTTGCGCCATGATAGAGAATTGACGCATTGACCTGAATAATAAGAGGGCGTTAAGGCCATGAGCTTTCAAGGCGACAAGAAAGTCGGACAATCGATTCTGGCGGGCCCCGAAAACCGGCTCAAGGCCTGGCTGCTCCCGAAAATTCCGCTTTGGCTTGAAACGTGGCATCTCACGCTGACGACGCTGCTGTGGAGCGTCCTGATCGTCGGCTTCAGCTTTCTGGCCCGCTACCGGGTCCACTGGCTGCATGCCGCCTCGCTAATGATCGTCATGCAGTACCTGACCGACCTGATGGACGGCGCCGTCGGCCGCGCCCGCGACACCGGCCTGGTGAAGTGGGGCTTCTACATGGATCATTTTCTCGACTACATCTTTCTGCTTTCCATTCTGATCGGATACGCGCTGCTGTTGCCCGACGCTTTCAAGTATCTGCTGTTCTATCTCATGGCCTTTTTCGGCGCTTTCATGGTCAACTCCTTCCTGTCCTTCGCGGCCACGAACGAATTCAAGATCAGCTACTGGGGCATCGGCCCCACGGAAACGCGGCTGTTTTTCATTCTGGCCAACACGCTGATCGCTCTGCTCGGCAGAGTCGCCTTGCTCAAGGCCCTGCCCTACACGCTGGGTCTGGCTCTGTTCGGCCTGTTCGTGACTGTCTACCGCACGCAAAAGGCGCTGTGGGCCGAAGACATGCTTCGCAAGCACGGCGATGCCGCCGTGTCGGCCGGCGCCGTCGGGCCGGGCTGGAGAAAAATGGGCCGCGACTTGACGGACGGTCTCCTTAAACGCCGCATCCTGCGCAATTTGGCGCTGAGCCTGACTATCTCCGGCGCCGCCGCCGGCATCCTGGTTCTGCGGGTTTTTCATCCCTATCACCGTCTGTTCTCCCTGATCGTCTATGCCTTGAGCTGGTTGCCGCTGGTATGGTCGTTCCGAACAAAAAAGGAAGTTCTGCGCTTGCACGGCGGCCATGTGAACCGACGGCTCAAGCCGTATCGCCTGCATATCGCCGTCGCCCTGGGCCTGCTGATTGTCGGGCGCGCCGCCTGGCTGTTGGCCCCGCCCGTAACCACTCCGCTGAGCCATATCGCCTACGGCGATCTCGAATCCCGCCTAAACACCGATCTCGACAGCTTGCGCATTTTGAACGGCAACGCCCGAGCCCTGACCGACTGGTCGAAAGACAGCGGCCTGTTCGGACGCGGGCTCGACACCTTGACCCCCGCCGAAAGCGAACAGGTCCGTTCCTTCTGGAGCGATGTCCTGAACCTCTCCGTGGAACTGGAAGTTCTCAAGACACGCTACCGCGGCTTTTATCAGATCGACCCGCTCGTTCGGTTCGACGTGCATGCCAACGCCTTCAATGTGGCGTTCAGCGCTTTTCTAACGCAACTCGCGCTGGGCCAGACGGTCGCCGACCTCATAGACGATTCGCCCTTTTTCGCCGCCATGCTCAACGACGCGTATCCCGCCCTCGCCATTCCGAAAGGCAGCTACAACGCGCTCAAGCGGCGCCTGACGCACCCGACCGAGCTGTTGCGACTCAACGCCGGCTTCGCCTACTGGACGCTGATCCGGGACGAATTCGATTCCGAGCGGACGGCCGCAACCGATGCGCTCGTCAAGACCGTCTATCAAGGCTTTGGCGAACGGCCCGCGCGCCTGATCGAGGCGCCGCTCGATCTGCTGGAAAAGCACGCGTTCGCCGCCTGGCTCCCGTTCCAAAGGGATATCGCTCTGCGCATGAGCGAAATCCGCACGCGACAACGCCCCTACATGATCGGACAGGAGCTTTTGCTGCAACACGCCGCCGTGTTGCAGCCGGGCGATATTCTGCTGCAACGCCGCAATTGGCATGCCACCAATGTCGGCATTCCGGGCTTCTGGTCGCATGCCGCCCTCTATCTCGGCACGCCCGCCGAGCTGGACATCCATTTCGGCGAGAGGATTCCGACCGCCGAGAGTCCAAGCTCGGCGCTCGCCCTCGAATTCCCCGACGCGGTCGCCCGATGGCGACAGCCGACGGACAGCGGCAATATCCGGCGTGTGATCGAAGCCCTGCGCGACGGCGTCGTCTTTACCGACCTGGAAACCAGCGCACATTGCGACTATCTCGCCGTCCTGCGCCCGCGCTTGCCGCCCGAAGCCCGGTTTCAAGCGCTGCGCATCGCCCTGTCGCATGCGGGCAAGCCCTACGATTTCAATTTCGACTTCGCAGTCGACAGCGCCCTGGTCTGTTCCGAGCTCGTGGTCAAGGCCTATCGCGGCCTGCCGGATTTCGGGTTCGACCTGACCGTCGTCAACGGACGGCTCATGCTGCCGCCGAACCTGATCGCGCGTAAATTCGACGATGAATACGACCAGCCGAACCGAGATCTGGATCTCGTGCTGTTTCTGGACGCCAGCGAACGGCGCGGCGTCGCCTTCCCGGGAACCGAAACCGCGTTCCGAGCCTCGTGGCGCCGCCCGAAATGGGAACCCATGCTCGATTGAGCGCAACGAGGCGCCCGCCTTCGCAAAGCCTATGGCGCGGCATGCGCGAAATCACGGGAAATCACGGGCAGACAACCTGATCTCGTCGGAAAATGAAATGGCACATTTCGTACATCGCACCGTGCCGCCCGCCGGCCTTGCGCCGGTGGAGGCAAACGTTGAGGGGGGAGGCGCTGAGTCCTCCTCTCTCAACTTCCTTTCTAGAATCCGTAGCCGATGCCGAAGGAAAAGCGTTCTTTGCGGCTGAAGTCGTCGTCGGTTTCGAGGGCCCAGGCGTAGTCGAATTGCATGGGAAAGCCGGGGATGTCGAAGCGAATGCCTATGCCGGCGCCGGAGGCGAGGATGTCGAAGTTGAAGTCGTAGGCGTCTTCCCAGACGTTGCCGATGTCGTAGAAGGCGGCGAAACGGATGTTGGGGACGAGCGGGACGGAGTATTCCGCGCCGGCCACGGCCAGGGTGCTGCCGCCGGTAACGCGGTGGCGACGATCATCCGGAGCGGCATCGACACGGCGAGCTTTGGGGCCGACCCCGCGATAGCGAAAGCCGCGGACGGTACGCGGGCCGCCAATGAAGAGCCGGTCGGAAAGCGGAACAGTGTCTGCGCGTCCGTAGACATCCACGACTTCGGCGCGCGCGCGCAGGCTGAACACATGGCCGCGCCAGACGGGCACATATTGGGCGGCCGTCAGTTCCATGCCGTAAAGGTCGGTATCGAAACCAAGAACGCCGCCGGAGACATGGCCCGACCAGCGGACGCGGTGACCGCGCTTGGGGAAGAAGGGACTGTCGCGCGTATCGCGGGTCAGTCCAAGTGTCAGGGTGCTTTTAATGGCGTCTTCGTCGCGCGCGAACAGAAACTCCTCGCCGGAGGCGACGTTGATGTACAGGTTGGTATCGGCGACATCGACAATTTTGACGCGTTCGAGGCTGTATTGAAGGTCGATGCGGCTGGCGAACGGCAAGGCGCGGGCCATGCGCACGGCGCCGCCGGCGCGTTCAAGGTCGTAGTCGCTGTAGGAGACTCGGCTCAGGTAAAGGTCGAAGCCGAGCGAGAGTTCTCGATCGAGAAACCAAGGTTCGACGAAGGACAATTCGTAGCGCTGGCGGCGGTCGCCGGCCTGGGCGGCAAGCTTGAGCTTCTGGCCGCCGCCGGTCATGTAGGGCCAGCCTGTGAGGTCGAAGTTGCCTTGCGATATTTCCATGAAGCCCATGAGGTTGTCGATGCTCGAGAAGCCGACGCCCATCATGAACTGGCCGGTGCGCTGTTCTTCGACATCGAAGATCAGGTCGCGGTTATCGGGGATCAGGGGATCCGTTGTTCGGGAGCGGACAGCGGAAAAGAAGCCCAAGTTGCGCAGGCGATTCTCGCTGCGTCGGATACGGCTTTCGTCCAGAACATCGCCCGGCCAGATCGCCAGTTCGCGGCGGATCACCTTGTCGCGGGTGCGGGTGTTGCCCTGGATTTCGATGTTGCGGACGCGGGTTAGCCGACCTTCCCTGATATCGAAACGCACGTCCAGAATGCCGGGTTCTTCGCGGGCGGTCCGTATAACGTTGACTTGGGTGTCGACATAGCCTCGAGTGGTGTAATGCATGCGCAGGGACTCGGCGCTGCGATGAATGGCCGATTCCGAGACAACGGCGTCGGATTCTGTTTCGACCCGGCGCCACAGTTCGAGTTCGGGGAAAAGGGTTGCGCCGGTCAGGGTCACGGCGCCGAAGCGATAGGGGATGCCTTCGCGAACCTGAAGCGTGGCGATCAAGGCGCCGGTGGATATATCTTCCATTTCCGGAAAATCGACTTCGACATCGAGATAGCCCTGATCCATGTACTGTTCGCGGATGCGAATGCGACCTTCCTCCAGGGTGTCCGGATCGTAGCGGTATTTCCTGATCCAGCCCCAGGGCGCCCATGGGGAGGGATGTTTCATGGCTTTGCGCAGCGCGGAATCGGGCAAGGCGTCGTTGCCTTTGAAGACATAGGATTTGATGTGGGCGCGTTTGCCTTCCTTGACATTGAGGCGAACCGTTCCGTATCCCTGTTCGGGGCGGGTTGTCTCGATGCGCCATGTCGCCGAAACATCGGGGAAGCGCCGTTTGCGGTATTCCTGCAGAACGGCTTGCGTCCGAGCGCCGACGACCGCATCGCAGATCCAGTCGTGAAGGTTCAGGTCGAGCAGGTCGCGCGTCTTGGTTTCGCCGAGGTAATCGGCGCCGTGCACGACCACAGGTTCGGCAAGCCGGAGTCGGTTGCGGATGGAAAAGACAACCGTGATTCCGTCGTCGGCCGGCTCGATGACGGCCTCGACTTTGGCGAAACGGCCTGTCTCGAGCAGCGCGCGCACGGCCCGGTAGATGGCGGGCTTTTGCACGGCATCGTCTTCGGTGAAACCGAGATGCATGCGGACGAAATCTTCGTCCATCGGGCCGGGTCCCATAGTGTCGACACGGATCGACCGAACGGTCGGCTCGGTGTCCTGGGCGCGGGCCGCAACGGGACCGAAGGTGCATGCCAGCGCGGCCAGCAGGCCGCCGAACCGCAGTGCGGTCGCAAGCGGCACGCGATGGGCATAACCCCGTAAAGCGCCGAATCGATATATCGTCATGGTTGTCAAATGGAGCCTTGTTCGTCTTCGTCGGCGGGCGGTCTGGGTTCCGTCAATCCGTCGACACCGGGTTCGCGGCGGTCGGTGAAGCGGGTGTATTCCTCTTCGAAATTCAAGCGCACTTCGCCGGTGGGTCCGTTGCGATGCTTGGCGATGTCCAGCACTGACAGGGTGAGGTCTTCGTGATCGGGGTCGTCGGGATATTTGCACGGCCTCCGCAGCATGCCGACAACGTCGGCATCCTGCTCGATGGCGCCGGAGTCGCGGAGGTCCGACAGCTTGGGCACGGCGAGCCGGTCGCGTTGTTCAGGGGCCCGGCTGAGCTGGCTCAGGACCAGGACGGGAATTCTGAGTTCCTTGGCCATGGCTTTGAGGTTGCCGGAGATGGCGGATGTTTCGACCTGTTTGCCTTGTCGCGAATATTCGCTGGAATGCAGAAGCTGCAGGTAGTCGATGACGATCAGCTCGATGTTGTATTTTTTCTTCATGCGCCGGGCCCGGGCGCGCAGTTCCAGAACATCGAGTCCGCCGGTATCGTCCAGATAAATGGGAGCCTTGCCCAGCACGGACGCCGCGCGGGTGAGTTTGGCATGGTCGGCAGACGCGGAAACATAGCCGCTAAGCAGCTTGAAGCCGGAGACGCCTCCGTGCGAGCAAAGCATGCGGAACACCAGGGATTCGTGCGACATTTCGAGACTGAAGATGCCGACAGCCCGTTTCTTGCGATCGGGGTCCCGCTTGCCGAGGGCCACGTTTTCGGCGATGTTCATGGCTAAGGAGGTTTTGCCCATCGAAGGCCGCGCGGCGAGCACGATCATTTCGCCACTGCGCAGACCGTGTAGTTTGTGGTCGATATTGACGTAGCCCGAGGAGATACCGTTCAATCCGCGTCGCGAATCGAAAATCCCCTCGACATGCACCATCGCCTCGCGGACAGCCGAATCCCAGGTAATCATGGATCCATGCTGGTTTTCGGTGATGTCCAGAAAGGATTGTTCCACTTCGCCCAGAACGGCGTCGGCGTTTTTTTCAGAGCCATAGCATTCGGTTTCGGCTCGCCGCGCCGCGTCGATAATGGCGCGGAAGAGGTGTTTTTGGCGGACAATGTCGATATAATACTCGGCGTGGGCGGCGGTCGGGGTGGCGTCCACCAATCGGTTCAGGCCGGCGCTGCCTCCGATTTTTTCGAGATGTCCGGCCGTTTCCAGTCGATCCGCAACGGTCAGAACATCAATGGACGAGCCATTTTTCGAAAGGACCAGCATGGCCTCGTACACGAGGCGGTGGGCGGGAACGTAAAAGGAATCGGTCGCGATTTGCCGTTCGACGCAAAGGTCCATGACCTTGAGCGAATCGAGCAGAATCGAGCCCAAAACGCCTTCTTCCGCTTCCTGGCTGTACGGAGGGGATCGATCCGCCTGCGGACGGGTTGTTGGCAAGGCGGAGGCCATAGTCCCTATTCCTCGACAACCCACACCTTGATGGCGGCTTCGACTTCGGGAAGCAGAGCGACCTTGATATCGAACACGCCCAGTTCCTTGATCGGCTGGTCCAGCATCAAGCTGTCCTTGTCGATGTCCACATTCTGTTTGGCCAAAGCGTCCGCGATATCGGCGGCCGTAACGGAGCCGTAGAGCTTTTCGCCCTCGCCCACCTTGACGGGAATGGTGCACGACACGTTCTTAAGCTTGTCCGCGCGCTGGCGCGCGGCTTGCAAAGCGGCCTGGCGCTCCTCTTCGCGCAACGCCCGCATTTTCCCCAGGCGCCGACGCGTCGCCTCGGTGACAGGCGCGGCTTTTTTTTGCGGCAGCAAATAGTTTCTGGCATAGCCGTCGGCGACCGTGGCCACATCGCCTTCGGATCCGAGATCGGGCACATCGGTCATCAGCAATACTTCCATAGGCATAAAGCGTCTCCTTTGCGTTTTTCGCTAACCCAGCAATCCCACGTTGCGGGCGCGACGGACGCCGCGCTTGATTTGCCGTTGCTGTTTAGCCTTGGCGCCGGTCAGGCGCGCAGGCAGGATTTTCCCGTAGTCCGTCACGAAATTCCGCATCAGGTCCGCATCCTGAATGTCAAGGTTCTTGACGCCTTCCAGATGCCGCGATTTTTTTCTCGCCGTGACTTCCAATGCGCTACGGCGTTTTTTGCCCTTGCCATTCCGTCCGGGTTTGCTGGTTTTCCTTATCATAATTCTCTCTCGCTTTGACTGGGGGTGTGAACGTTTGGTTAAAAGGGCAGATTATCCTCGTCCGCCACGGAATCCGCCGGTCCGTTGTCGTCGGGCGGCGGGACATCGTTTCTTTGCGTTTCGGCTTGGCTTGACGGGGCGGTGTTGGACGCATTGCGACGGTCGTCCGCATCGCCGCCGTCGCGGACGTTTCCGCCTTTGGATGGACCGCCCAGAAATTGAACGCGCTGGGCGCGCACGCGCAGCTTGCTGCGGTTTTCTCCCTCTTTGGAGGTCCATTTGTCGAGTTGCAAGGATCCCTCCACCAGGACGGGCGACCCTTTGGACAGGTATTCGCCGCACGTTTCGGCCTGTCTGGCCCACGCGACCACATCCACGTAGCAAACGGATTCCGCGCGTTCTCCGTTCTTGTCCTTGTACGTTTCGGAGACGGCAAGGGCCATGTCGCAGACGGCCATGCCCGAGGGCAGGTTCCGCACTTCGGGATCGCGGGTCAGGTTGCCGACCAGAACGACCTTGTTAAAACTAGCCATGATTCGCCTCCCCCTTTTCGGCCGCTGCCGCCGCCGAGCGTTTTCTTTCCTGTCGCGCGCGTTCGTCCAGAACGACGATTTGCGAGCGCAAAAGATCTTCATTCCGTTTGAGGCGCGCCTGAAGCGGCGCGATCTTGGCCGGATCCATTTCCAGCGTCGCTCGAACGTAGCAACCGCTATCCTTCTTTTTCATGCGTCGGGCGAATGTTCTAACGCCGATGCGATCGACATGCAGCGTTTGACCCCCGAACTTTTCGACATCCTTGTTAAGGGCCTGAAGCGCCGCATCCAGCGCCTCGTCTTTCAGCGAGCTCGAAAAAATGAACAATGCTTCGTATTTTTTCAACGTGACTTCTCCATGTTGTCGTGATGGTTTTCTTGCGAAACAATAACACCGTTAAATTGGTTCATAGTCGAATCCGTTCCCTTTGACAAGAAAAACATTGCCGCGTCCGCCGCCAAGGCGACGATGCGCTTCATCCAGACGGCTTCCTTGGCGGACAAGGGGGTCAGCACATGGTCCACAAGGTTCGCCTCGCGATCGCCTCTCCCGATGCCGATGCGCAGCCGGGGAAAGGCCTGGCTGCCCAGACGCCGAATCACCGAAGCCAGCCCCCGGTGCCCGCCGCTGCCGCCCCCGTCGCGCAAGCGCACGCGCCCCATATCCATGTCCGCATCGTCCAGAACAACCATAATCCGTTCCGGCGGAATTTTCCACCAGGCGGCGGCCGCTGCGACGGCTACGCCGCTTTCGTTCATGAACGTTTGCGGTTCAACCAGAAACGCCCGGTTTCCGGCCTGTGAAAAATCAGCCGTTCGCGCCGACAAGCGGGACCGAGTCCGCCATCGGCAGTCGGCGCGGGCGGCCAGTTCTTCGACAACAAGAAATCCGGCGTTGTGGGGCGTGTTTGCGTATCGCGGCCCCGGATTGCCCAAGCCGACGATCATCCGCGCGCTGTCGTCGCCATCCGCCAACTTCACCGTAGTTTAGCCTTTCCCCGGTTTTTTTTCAGCGGCGGCGTTGTCGTCGGCTTCATCCTTCTTGCCGCCAACAATTTCCGGTTCGCCGTTGGTCGTCTCCTCCGCCGCCGCCTCTTCCTCGTCAGCGGTTTCCTCGGTACGAGGCGCGGACACCAATGCGACGGCTATGTCCGACTGGGTCAGCACGGCAACGCCCGCCGGCAGTTGCAAGTCGCGCGCATAGAGCATATCGCCGATATCCAGCCCGGATACGTCCGCTTCAATTTCCTCGACCATGTCGCCCGGAAGACATTCCACCTCGATCTCGCGCACGAGATGTTCCAGCACGCCGCCGCCCTGGGTCACGCCTTTGGGATCGCCGGTCAGGACAATCTGCACGGACGCCTGCATTTTTTCCGTCATCGAAACTTCGAGGAAGTCCATATGAACAATGGCGTCCGTGATCGGGTCGTGCTGGACATCGTTCAGCAACACCTTGCGGGGTGCGTTGCCGTCCACGACAAGATCCAAAACGAGATTTTCGCTCGCATGGCGGCTCAGCATCATTTTCATCTCGTGGGCGGACACCTGAAGCTGGGTGACAGACGCCTGGTCGAGGGTTTGCAGCACGCAGGGAATCTGTCCCTGCCGACGGAGTCGACGGGCTTCGCTCGATCCCGAAACAGTTCGGATGTCCGCATTGACAATACCGGTAGTGGCCATGATGTTTCTCTTTCTTTATGCTTGGGTGTTTCTACAGTTTAAACAAGGAGGTGACGGATCGTCCCTCGTGAATACGCAAGATGCCTTCGCCCAGAAGTTCCGAGACGGACAGCGTCGTAACGGGGAACGCGGCGTCGATTTTCAGCGGCACGCTATCGGTAGCGAACAGTTCCTTGATCAGCGAGTTTTTCAACCGTTCCAGACCTTGAGGCGTAATCGACGCATGGCTGACGGCGGCGACCACGTCGCGGGCGCCGTTGTCCTTGAGCAGTTGCGCAGCCGAACACAGGGTGCCGGCCGTCGTAGTCAAGTCGTCCACCATGATGGCGGTCTTGTCCCTGACGGAGCCCACGAGACTGAACGCCTCCACTTCGGTCGGGCCGCGCCGCTCCTTGGCCACGATGGCCAGCCCGCATTCCAGGAAGTGGGCGTAGGCCTGGGCCATTTTGACGCCGCCGGTATCCGGCGAAACGATGACGGGGTCCTTGTAATGTTTGTCGATCAGGCGGCGCGCGATGATCGGAGCCGCATAGAGGTGATCGACGGGTATGTCGAAAAAGCCCTGTATTTGCTGCGCGTGCAGATCAATGGTCAAGATGCGATTGGCGCCGGCCGCGACCAGCAGGTTGGCGACCAGCTTGGCGGTGATGGGCACGCGCGGCTGATCCTTGCGATCCTGTCGCGCGTATCCGTAAAACGGCAGGACCGCCGTAATGCGCTCGGAGGAAGCGCGCCGCATGGCATCGATGATAATCAGCAGCTCCATGAAATTCTCGTTTGGCGGATAGCAGATGGGCTGAATCACGAAAACATCCTGACCCCGGATATTTTCCTGGATTC
>SLMC01000153.1 GCA_007133745.1 Kiritimatiellia bacterium | reverse complement strand
GGGACCTGGCCCGCCGCTCTTGGATGTGGATGGCTAATGGACACGCGCGCCAGGTCGCGCTGAACAAAGCGGCGCCAGGTCGCCGCACTCCAAACTTCAAGCCCAAAGGGGTCGCGCAACACAGCCCGGGGCCAGCCTGAGCGTGCCGCACGCAGACAGGCAACGCCTCAGGATTAGCGGGACAGCCAAAACCCATCGCAGCCTATAGGGCTGCCGCAACAAAGCCCGACGCCATTGGGGATGCGCGACCCCGTTGGGGTCGGGGGCGGTGGGTGGCGCATGTGCCGGGGCGCTGCCCCGGCCTATGTTGCGCGACCCCGTTGGGGTCAAGGAAACGCAAACTGAACGGAGAATTTATTCTGAAGCACGCGCTTACGATTGGCGACGGAAACTTTTCCGCCCAGCACCCCATATAGGTTCAGGGCCGTTTTCCCGTGTTTCCTCTTGACTCTTGCCATGCAACCGACATAGAGTTTTTTCTCGCGATACTAATATTGGAGGCGCTCGCAAAACCCTTCGACAAACTGCGGCTCGGCACAGCCTCGCCCTCCAGACGCGGAAATTAACCGAATTATTGAATGGAAGGCGAACCTGCGGTGAGCCGCGGACGGTTTTTCAAGCGCCGCACAGGGTTTGCACGCGATGGGAAATCGCATGACATCCGAAGACAACATCAAAGACCGCATGACCGACGCGCTCAAGCGCTGCACGGCGGACTACGCTGAGATTCGATTCGAGAGCGACGACAGCGCGCTCGTCTCGTTCCGGGGCAGGGAATCGGACCGCATGAGCGTGTCGTCGACGCACGGCGGCATTGTGCGGGCCTGCACGCGTGGCGGATGGGGTATTGTCGCGTTCGAATCACTGGATCGGCTCGACGAGCGCCTACGCGAGGCCTGCCGCTGCGCCGCTTTGTGCGGCCGGGAAACCACGCAACTGGCCGAGACGCCCATTGTCGATATTGAACGGCCCGCCGCGATGACCCGCGACTTCCGGGGGGTGCCGCTCGATGAAAAGATCGCGCTTGCGGACCGAACCAACGCCCTTGTGCTCGGTGCGCATCCCGCGATCGAGTCGAGTCATGTCGCCTATACCGAGCAGTTCAGAACCGTCCGTTTCGCCTCGTCGCGCGGGTCCTGGTTCATGGAGGAACGGCCGCGGGTCGTCTTCAGAATTTCCGCCACCGCACGCGACGGCAGCCTCATGCAACGCGCGCACGACAGCGTCGGATCCGCCACCGACTACCATGCGGCGGCCGCACTCGAAGCCAAGGCGAACGACATCGGCAAGCGGGCCGCCGCCCTGCTCAAGGCGCCCAAGCCCGAAGGCGGCCCGACCACCGTCGTGTTGAATCCGCTCATGGCCGGGGTCTTCATTCACGAGGCCTTCGGTCACCTGAGCGAGGCCGACCATCTCTACGAGAATCCGCGCATGCGCGAGATGATGCGGCTAGACCGTGAAATCGGCGTCCAAACCCTGAACGTCGTCGACGACGGAACCTGGCCGCACTCGATCGGCAGCCTGGCCTGCGACGACGAGGGAACCCCCGCATCGAAAACCTGTCTGATCCGAGCCGGCCGCGTAGCCGGACACCTCCATTCGCGCGAGACAGCCGCCAGGATGGACGCCGCCCCTACGGGCAATGCGCGCGCCGTCGGTCGCCATCATGCGCCGATCGTGCGCATGACCAACACCCTGATCGAAAACGGAACCGATACGCCCGAATCGCTTTTCAAAGGGGTGGATCGCGGCTATTACGCCTGCGATTATTTCGGCGGCCAAACGGCGCTCGAAATGTTCACCTTCTCTTCGGCCTACGCCTATCGCATCGAAAACGGAAAGATCGGCGCAATGGTGCGCGACTTGACTCTGTCGGGCAACCTGTTTGAAACACTGCGCGCCATCGACGGCATCGCCAACGACCAACGGCTTTATCAAGGAGGCGGCGGCTGCGGCAAAGGCGGTCAGTCTCCCTTGCCGGTGGGCTTGGGCGCGCCGCACATTCGAATACGCAACATTGTGGCGGGAGGCTCATGACAGACGCAACCATCATCGATCTCTTGCGCAACGGCGTGACGCGCGCCCGACAAAGCGGCGCCGACGGCGCCAAAGTTGCCTGGACACGCGCCGAACGCATCGGATGCGAATTCGAAAACGGGCGCCTCAAGGAAACGGGCGGATCGGAAACGCTCGGCATCGAGGCCGATGTGCTGCGCGACGGACGCCGCGGCGGCGCCACGGGCAACAGGCCCGAACGGCTGGACGTCATGATCGATCAGGCCCTGACTTTGGCCCAGGTCGGCGGCATCGCCCATTTCAACGCCTGGCCCGGCCTCGTGGCGACCGATCCTGTTCCCGCGCATTCGGCCCGCACGCTCGCCCTGACACGCGAGACCTTGATCGAACGCTGCGGCGAAATGGCCGATATCCTCAAAGCCTACGACCCCGCTCTTTTCGTCTGCTGTTCGGCATTCAGAAAGGAAACATACCGCTATTTGGCAACCTCCGGCGGCGTGGACCATGCGTTCGCCCGAACATTCTGGCATCTGGGCGCCCATGTGCAACGAACCCGCGACGACGACATCCTGTTCGCCGGACATGGCCGCATCGGCTGCGAACTCGACGCCCATTTCGACGCCCTGGCCATCGCCGAACACATCCTGACCGATCTGCGCCATGCCGAACGCGCCGCACTGCCGCCCAAAGGCCGAACGACCGCCTTCTTTCCAGCCGACCGCCTGATCTATCTTCTTCATCCGGTCTTCATGGGTATCGACGGGCGCAATGTCGCCAAAGGCGATTCCCCGCTGGCCGGGAAAATCGGAGATCGCGTACTGGCCGAGAATATCACGCTGGAAGACCGTCCTCGCGCGCCGATGACATCGCAATCCGCCGAACGCGATGCGGACGGCATTCCCGCGCAAAACCGCACCCTGATCGACGGCGGGGTCCTGCAAAGCTATCTTTACGATCTCGATTCCGCCTGATTGGCCGGCGCCGAACCGACCGGCAACGACCATTGCGCGCCCTATCGGCCCTGCGTGGTCCCGGGCACGGAGACCGGCGACTCGCTTTTGAAACGCATCGGCGACGGGTTGCTGGTCAAGAACTTGATCGGCTACGGCCAAAGCAACATCGTCAATGGCGATTTTTCCTGCAATGTCGGCCTCGGCTACCGCATCGAGAAAGGCGAGATCGTCGGCCGCGTCAAGAACGCCATGAT
>SLMC01000224.1 GCA_007133745.1 Kiritimatiellia bacterium | reverse complement strand
GGATCGATATGCCGAATCAGGCGCGCATAGCGGTCGACCAGCTCCTTGCCGGGGGCGAACATGCGCGCGCCTACGAAATCCAAATCCGTTCTCCGCATGTACCGCGCAATCACGCCGCCTGTTCTCGACTTGGCGATCGTGTAGGGATTGATCAAAACGAATGCGAGTTCCTTAGCCATAAACGGTCCTTTCCTGTTGATTTACGGAAAGCCTCTAACAGAACGCCGCGTAAAAGTCAAAGATTAGTTGACATCCGTCGAGAGATTTGTTTCATAAGGCGCATGGACAGTCTTGAACAAGCCAAAGCATGCATCGAACTCGAGGCCCGCTGTCTTCTGGAGATGCGCGACCGGCTCGGAGACGAGTTCCGGCAGGCCATTGAACTGCTGCTGGACGTTCTGAGCCGAAACGGCAAAATCGTTGCGACCGGAGTAGGCAAAAGCCTGCATATCGCCCAGAAGATATCCGCCACGCTTTCCAGTACAGGCTCGCCCAGTGTCGTTTTGCACCCGTCTCAGGCGGCGCATGGCGACTTGGGCATTCTGCGGCCTCAGGATGCGCTGCTGGCTCTGAGCTACAGCGGGGAATCGGACGAAATGCTCGACATTCTGCCGCTCGTCAAGCGCATTGGCGTTCGGATTGTCTCCATTACGGGCCAGCCGACGGGCACTCTGGGGCAGGCCAGCGACATCGTTCTGGACGCCTCCGTAGCGCGCGAGGCCTGCCCGTTCAACATGGCGCCGACCTGCAGCACCACAGCCGCGCTTGCGCTCGGCGACGCTCTGGCCATGGCGCTCCTGAACGCCCAGGGCTTTCAAAAGGAAGACTACGCCAAACTGCATCCCGGCGGCGCCATCGGACGCGCCCTGCTATTGCGCGTATCGGACATCATGCGATCCGCCGCGCAACTGGCCAGGCTGGACGAAAACGCCCTGGTCAGAGACGCCATCGCCGCCATGTCCTCCGCGCGGTCGGGGTCCGCTGGCATCGTCGGAGCCGACGGCGTACTCGTCGGTTTTTTCACCGATGGCGACCTCCGCCGCAGTCTGACCCGGCATCGCGACGCGCTGGATCTGCCCGTCTCGCAATTCATGACCCGCGCGCCGGTCGTCGTCAGGGAGGATCAACTGGCCGTCGACGCGCTCGCCGCCTTCGAGCGGAACCGAATCGACGATCTGCCGGTCGTGGACTCGAACAACCGCTGGGTCGGCACCATCGACATTCAGGATTTGCCGCGGTTCAAGATTGTTTAAAGCGTTCTTTCCTTGCCCAGCAGCACGACGCGCAATGTACTGAGAATAATCTGAAGATCGAGACTCATCGAGAGATTCTTCATGTAGTACAAGTCGTATTCCAGCTTGCGGCGGGCGTCGTCGATCGAATCGCCGTACGGATAGCGTATTTGCGCCCAACCGGTGAGGCCGGGCATGACATTGAGACGTTCCGCGAAAAACGGAACGACCCGTTCCAGCTCGATCGACATCTCCTTGCGTTCCGGTCGCGGCCCCACAAGGCTCATATCGCCCTTGAGCACGTTGATCAATTGGGGCAATTCGTCGATCCGAAATCGGCGCAGCGCCCGACCGAGTCGCGTGATGCGGGCGTCGTCCGGCGCGGCCCAGACGGGACCCGTCGCCGCTTCCGCATCCTGACGCATCGTCCTGAATTTGATCATCTTGAACACGCCGCCAAACAGACCAATTCTTTCCTGGACGTAAAACACCGAACTGGACGGCTCCATGATCTTGATCGCGACAGCCATCAACGCCATCGGAAGCGACAACGCCACAAGCCCTAAACCGGCCACGGCGATGTCGAACACTCGCTTGATCCGGCGAATGGCCGGCAAGTCCGAGTCCATGCTGGCCTGCATCAGAAACTCCTCGTCAATTTGATCCAGCGGTATTCGGCCCGCGTAAATTTCAGCGACTCTTAACGGCGTCAGGACTTCAACACCCTCGAAACGCAAGCGCTTGAGTTCGGGATAGCATTGCTTCACGGCGTCCGTATCGTCCAGCCCGACGATCACCAACTGAGCGTCGAGCCTATGCGCCGCAAGCCGTACATCGCCTTCCGGAGACGCGACAACCGGAGCGCCGTCAAGCGTTCCGACTCGCGACAGGCCGTCGCCGTCGCTCGGCGCTTCGGACGCGCCGGCCGAAGTCGGATTCAGAAATCCCACAACCCGGTGCAAGGGCAAGACCGCATCGTTTTCCAGCATCCGGCGCAACGCTCGGGCGCGCGGGCCCGTTCCCATAACGACGGTTCGGCACACAAACGACTCGCTTCTGAAAAGACGATGATACACCAGCAGTTTCAGCGCCATGGCCAAAACGCTATACACCGCCAAAGTCAGCGCCAGCACGCCGCGTCCCGGCGCCATTTTCAGCCAAGCGTACGATGTCATGCTGAGAATAAGCACGGCAAAAAACAGGGAAAACAGCCAGGTCACCACGAGATTGAAACGCGAATAGGAATGCTGCACCCGGTAACTGCCAGCCAGGTAGTTGGCCAGAATCACGGACCCGAACAGCAAGAGCCAGCGTTCAGGATGATCGCGCAGATAGTCCAACCACTCGCGCCGCCCTATCCGTATCCAGACGCCGACAAGTCCGCCTATCAACAGGCAGACCAGATCCATAAGCGCCACGCCTGCCATACGGGACTGAAAATGGGTATGCGCTGCTTGTCTCATGGTATAATCGTAAAACAACAAGGCCAAGTGCGTGGGTATGTGGGTTTGGGAGTATGCGAGTTTTCACCCACACACTCACGCACCCACACACTTACAAACAATCACGCCTCCAATGTCTTGTTTGTTCAGGCAGAACAGCGTGATTAAGGCGCTAATCCAACGGCAGAAACATCTGGCGCAACCATTTTTTCAAACGGTTTATTTTAACATTCACCCCCGTTCGCCGTCGAGGACGCCGGTGCGACCCCCCGTCTCCGTAATGGTAGTAGTCGGACCCGTAACTGTAGGCGTAGCTGTAATAGGCGTAATTCGGGTACATATAGGAATAGTAGAGACTGCCGATTTTGTGCATTTCGATATCGTTCATAATCAGCCCCACAATGCGGGCGTCCTTGAGCATGTCCATCGAGTAGCGGATCAGCGGTTTGGGTGTGCGGTTCACGCGCGCCACGTAAACCACAACGCCTATTCCCTGCCCCGCGACAATGGACGTATCCGTCACCCTCAATACCGGGGACGTATCGATAAGAATGCAATCGTAAACGTCTTTCAAATCACCGATCAGCGTCGCAAGCCCGACGGACTGCAGCAGTTCGGCGCAATCGTGCGCGCTGCTTCCGGACGGGACGAAATCAAGATTGTCGAAACCCGTCCGCATCACTGCGTCCTTCATCGATTGTCTTTTTCGCAGCATATCCGTGACGCCAGGCTCCTTCTCCATGCCGAAAGAACGATGCAAACGGCCGCGCCGGATATCCATGTCCACCAGAAGCGTCTTTTTGCCCGTCTGGCCGATCATGATGGCAAGATTCAGCGAGGTCAACGTCTTGCCCTCGCGCGAATCCGCGCTGGTCATGATAACGATTTTCTCGCCGGTTTTGTCCAGTGCGGAAAGCAAACCCACCCGCAAGGTCCGGTACGCTTCAATGGCGCCCTCCGAATTCTCTTCAGTGACCACGGGCCGAATCATACGCTCCAGACCGCTATGCACCCAATGCGGCACGCCGCCCAGAAAAGGCACGCCTAACTCATCCTCGACATCCCGAACCGTCTGCACTCTGTTGTTCAGCACTTCCAGAACCAGAGTTAGTCCGAGCCCGGACCCAAAGCCGAGCGCCAGCGCAATCAGGAGGATTTTCGACGGGTCCGGCCAAACCGGCTGCGGACTCGCGGTAACGGGCGTGACTTCCTCGAAATGCTCCGCCCGAAGTTCGCTCGACGCCAGCAAATCGTGATACCGTCCATACAACGTTCGGTGATTGGCGACATACCGATCCACAACGGCGGCAATGCGATTAAGCTCGGTGCGCCGCTGACTGGCCAGCAGATTCCTCGACTGCCACTTGTGTTCCGCCGCCGCCAGCGCTTTGATCTGTATGCGCAACGACTCGTGCCGGTCCTTCAACCGCTGCGCCTCCACCTGCGCCGCCACATCGAGCCGATCGCGGACATCCTGAATTTCCTTGCGCAAGGCCACAAGCTGGGGGTGTTCCGGCCTCAAATCGCCGGCCAATTCGCGCTCCGTTTCGCGCAGACGGGCCAGACGCACCCGAAGATCCTGCCAGCCCCGCTCGGATTCCGACAATTCGGCGGGACGGGATTCCGGTTCGACCCGCAACGGAATCGACTCGCGTTCGGGACCCGGCCACGGGCCCTCGGCCTCGTCGTCCGGCAACGGGGCGAGCAAGCCGGTCTCCCGCGTCAACTCGGCTACGCCGCGAATTACGCCGACTTCGGCATCCTGCAAAAACGTGTGTTGCGACTCCAACAGCATCAGTTCCGTGCTCATCTGGTTCCTGCGCTGCATCAGCGCCATGAGATAGCGGCTCTCCATCGAACCTTTGGCCTCGACGCGGGCGATATCGTGCAAACGCTGGTATTCTATAAGCTTTTCTTCCGCCTTGCCGATTTCGTTCTCCAGCTTGTTCAGCTCGCGCAGCAGCGTGCCGGTCGCCTCGTGAACCGCCTTCATCTGAATGCTCTGCCATTCCGACTTGTGTTCCTTGATCAGTTCGGAAAGGAAGGCAACGGCATAGCCACGGTCGGGGCCTCTGGCGCTGATGGCGATCGTGGAAGCCAGTCCGCGTCCTCGCCGCGCAACAACGGCAGGAATCCTGTGACGATCGGGGACGGCGCTCCACTTCTCGCGCAAATTGTCGGCCGCGCGCCTTTTAATGGTGTCGGCCTGCAAAAGAAACGCGTGCGAAGCGAACGAATCCCATGGCGAACGACTGGATGCGATTTGGAGGTTCGGATCGCGATAGATCATCAGCGTGCAATGCGCCTCGTAGGTCTTGGGCGCGAACTGAAGATACAGAATCGCTCCAAGCAAGGCGTAGAGCAAGCACGCGACCAGCAGCTTCCAATGCATGAGAAGCAAGCCGATATAGACGCGGTAATCCGTTTTCTTTTCCTGCTCGAGTGGCATGGTCAATCCTAAGGCGGGCTGTCGCCCGCAATCCAAGTGTGCGGGTATGTGGGTTTGGGAGTCTGTGAGTTTTCACTCACGCACCCGCACACTCACAAATAATCACGCCTCCAATTCTTGTTTTTCATGGCAGAGGCGTCAGATTAAGGCGCTTATCGCAATAAAAATGCGACGCATGCGTATCGCGTTACGCCGCGGAACCGTCAAAACAGCGACAGACGGCGAGCGGGAACGATGACCCGGTCGCCGTTCTCCAGAATCATGTCGTCTTCCGGTCGGCCCGTTTCGAGTATTTTTTCCACGTTCACTATCGTTTCGGTTTCGCGGCCTTCTTCATCGCGCCGTATGAGACGCAGGGCTTTTCTATTGGCATAGGGCGGCAACCCGCCCATTTTGAAGATCAGATGCATCATCGTGCAGGGCTCCGAACCGGAAAAGCGATACAGGCCCGGGCGATGCACTTCGCCCAGAACGGTGATTTCCTTTTCTCCGACTTGACCCATGCTGCGCTCGCGTCTCGAAAACACGAACACCATATCGTTGTTGCGCAAGCGCAGGTCCGGCACCGACGGTTTGCCGTCTTCGGTAAACATGGAATGCACAACGCCTTCCATCGCCGAAGCCAAGGCGTTGGTAATGCCGCCCTCGATAAACCGCACATGCACGCCCCGGGCGGACGCGCGAATGCCGCCCGCCCGCAACAGAGCGTCATTGAGCGAGATGGAACTTCCCGCCCCGATGCGAATCAGGCCGGGATTGCCGACATCGCCCACCACTTTGACCCTGTCGTAGGACGCCCTCGACATCTTGACATCGACCGTTGCCTTGCGAAAGGCCCGGGTTCGCAGCACGTCGCGAATGGTCGCCGCAGCCTCCTGTTCCGTCTTGTTGAACAGGATGACCGGCCCGATATAGCCAAGTTCCACAGCGCCGATTTCATTGACGCGGTAACTGCCGTCCAGCGACGGATCTTCACGGACGGCGATCTGGAGAATGCTGTCGGGCTGGATCGTAATGGCACGGTCGGCGACGTCCCGACCCGTGTCGCTCGGAAGCAGCGGCAGACCCGAGCCCGGAGCCTCCGGCGCATCCGACTGCGGCCCCATGGCAGGGCTCTCGGCCGGCTCGCGCCATTCTTCCATAAGCCGAGCCAACGCGTTGTCGTCGATACGCCGCGTGGCGCATCCGACCGCGATCATCGCGCAGCCCAGCAGCGTTGCCGTTCCGCCTATGGCGCGCCATAGACCGGTCGCGCCCGTTCGCCGCGCCACAAACGCCGCTACGGCATGAAAAAAATCTTTATGGACATTGCAAACCGACATGCCTTGGAATCTCTCCATCTTGTTAAGCGAAAAACTCTAACATAAAGCCTGTGAACCTGTCAACCCCGGATCTGAATCGAAGCCGTTCTCGTTTTGGAGCCGTCCCCCCGCGACCTCGCGTCGCGGGAACGGGAGATGGGGGCCGTAAAGCCGTTCTGACCGCCGAGTGCGCGGAGATTGGCCGAATGCTTGGAGCTATGATCAAAGCGTCGGAGAAATTTCTGACCGCCGACCTCTGACTTCTGACCTCTGGGTTGCGGGCGTCAGCCCGCCTTGTTTAAGCCCCCTTTCAATAGCGTATCGTTTCCAGAAGAAATCACCGTTTCGGCTTGCTATTATTATTCCAACATTCCCCCATTCCATTATTCCAGACGGAACACAGGTTCAGAGCGTCCCGGCCTCGATGTCCTCCAGCGCCTTTCGGGCGCGCGTTTCGATATCGGCGGGCAATCGCGGTTCTTTCAGAAGCGCCCGCATCCGTAATCGCGCCTCGTCGCCCTCGCCCTGTCGCGCAAGGGCGAGCGCGGCGCGAATGCGGCTGTCCAGCAGGCCGTGCCGACTGCGCGCGTGCACATCGCGGGCACGGCTCTCGACCAGACTTGAAAGACCGCTTGTTTTCACGATCCGCTCGGTCGCGGCCAGCGCCCGCTCGTACGCCCCTTCGGCCAGAAGTATTTCGGCGGCATTCAGCCGCACTTCGGTTGCGGCGGGATCGATCTCGTCCAGACCGGCCAAGGCGAGATCGATATGTTTCCTGGCCTGACCGATTCGGCCAACGCTCAAATACGTCTTGGCTGCCGTATCGTGCACATGAAAGGACAACCCGCCCGTTTCGAGCAAAGTCGGCAGCAGCGCCACGGCGCGCGACGCCGTGGCGGAATCTTGCGACAAGGTGTAAATCAGGTTGTTGAGCACAACCGGATTGTCGGGATATTCGCGGCGCGCTTTTTCGAGCAGCGCCGTCGCTTGACGCAACTGGCCCTGGAGCCGAGCGGTTTCGGCGGCGATCAGAACGGTATTCAGCCGCAGCCCCTTGAAATCGTCGCCCATAACAGCGTGCAACACGTCACGGGTCCGACTCAAATCCCCTCTTTGAAAATAAACGAATCCCAAACGTTCGCTCCACTCCGTTTCCTGCGGAAAATGTTTGCGCAAATATTCCAAAGCGCGGGTCAAATCCGCATCCATGGCATGACGGGAAAAACTCAGATTCACCAGCATCTCATGGAACGGGCGCGGGTCGCGGGCGTCGTCCGCCCCGGCCAGCGCGGCCGAGCGCGCCCAGTCCGCATCGCGCAGCGCCCAGGCGCAGCGCAAGCCCATAATGATGCCCGACATCATTCCCTGCCCGCGGGTTTGGGCGTCGCGCGCGGCGACGGCCGCCGCTTTCGGCAATCCTTGTCTCAACAGAAAATCCGACAGCCGAACCATGGCGCCCGGAGAAAAACGGCGACGTTCAACCGTCGCCTTAAGATCCGCGACATAGCCATCTTCCTCAATTCCGGCTCTCGCTCTGTCTTCGCGAATGCGGAGCGCCCATTCGGCCAGCCAAAGATCTGGATCGTCGGGACAAGCCTTGCGCGCCCGTTCGACCGTGCTTCGATCGCCGGCGTTCAAGACGACAGCCATACGCCACAAAACCGCGGAATCGGGCAAGAACCTCAAAGCCTGCTCGACCGCGTCCCGTGCGGCATCGGGTCGGGCGTCATGGGCCAGACCCAGCGCAAGCCGATGCAAAGCCGCGCCACGCTCCAAATCGTCCCGGCCCGCCGCCGTCCACGCCTTGATCAGCGCTCCTGCGTCCTGAGCCCGATCGCCATGGGCTATTCGGTCCGCTTCCAACAGCAGGAGTCTTTGCACGAAAGGATTGGCTTCCGTTTCGAACCGGGCGCGCAAGGCCCGCTCGCGTTCGGCGGGATCGCCGACAGGCGGCGGCCAGGTTATGGCAACCGTCCTCTCGGCAGGATGGACGAGCCAGCCGGGCCGGTCTTCCTCGAAGGCGGGCTGTGCTACTCCCAGCGCTCTGGCCAAACGCTCTGCCTCCCGATATCGGCCTGTGGCGAAAAGCTGTTTCGCAACGCTTCGTGTGGGCGGCAGCGCGCCTGTCCGGCTCAACGTGAACAGCGCCTCCTCCTCAAATCCGTGAACGTCCCAAATCGCCGCTTCCAGAAGCAAGCCGGAAGGCGAATCCGGATAGTCGCGTTGTATGGCCTTCGCGATGGCCATGGCGGGAGGCCCGAAATTCATTCTCAACATTGCCTGGGCTTTCAGCAATCGGGCTTCGAGACGGGGATACGGTGTCGCGGACTCGTACTGCCGCGCGCGTTCGTAAGCCGCAGGCCAATCGCCGCGCCGCGCATCCAGCAGAACCATCTGGAACATGGCTTCCGCCCTTTCCTCGGGAAACTGTTCGGCCCATCGGTTCAGACGCATGCGAGCCTCGTCGAAACGGCCCGCCAAGGCAAGAGCAGCGGGATAGACCAAGGCCATTCGCCGCGTCAGGGCGTCCTGCCTTTCCCGGCGGCCCAGTTCCTCAAGGGCCTGCTCAAGATAGCGCCTCCGGATGGCGTCGGGCTCGCCGCTCGCCAACGGCTCCGCCAATGGAATAAGGCGCCACTCGGGCGCGAAGGCCGGATCGTTTCTTTTTTCGTAATAAGCCTTTCGCATATCGATCGTTTCGGCGGCATGCGTGGAAACAATGCCCAGATGATGCTTCCTGAACGTAAACCATGAGGGCCCGTACCGAGCCGGAGCAAGAAAAAGGGCGGGGTCCGACGCGTCCAGCGCTTCCAAACGACGATAGGCCGGCCAGGCCAGATCGGGCCGGACAAGCCGAAAGGCATACTCGATGCACATCGCCAGCTCGTCCGCGTCGAGCCGATCGATATTCGACTTCAAATGATTGGAAAACCGATGTTCCCATTCGCCGCCCGGCCGCCGTTCGGCCATGGAAAAAAGCCCCCTGATCAAAGAAGGCTCGTCGGGCCACCGTTGCATGGCCTGTTTGAGAATGCGCCCGGCCCAGGCGGTATTGCGAACGCGCAAATTGGCCTCGATCGCAATCAGCGCCTCGGGCAACGTCTCGAAAGGACGGGGATGATTGCATGCCGCAATTGTAGGCCAGAAATCATGGCGTGCCAAGTAGGGAAACAGGGCGCGAACCCGGCCGATGGTCAAATGCGAAACCGCCGCGCGAACCAGCGGTACGCCGACCTCTTCCGCTCTGTTCCGCCGCACGGCGTATTCGGCCAGAAAAATCGCGATGGCGGGTATCCGTCTGTGTTCGGGCGGCATGGCTTCGACCAGACGAACACCCTCGTCCATGCGGTCCAGCGCCATGAGCGCCCAGCTTTTCAAGATTTTTTCGAACGGTGTCAGTTCCCCGGCCATGGTTTCGAACGCGTTTAAAGCCTGGTCGTATTTCCCCCGCAACACAAAAATATGAGCAAGCCTCGTCTGGCGTTCGCGGTTGCCGGGCTGCAACGCCAGAGTCGTGCGCACCGCGCGCTCGGCTGCTGAAAGATCGCTATGCATCAGCTCGGTCGCAACCCCGTCGATCATGGCCGCCCGATGAAACGGACGGCGCCGGTACCCGGCCGCCGCGAGAAACAGAACCGCCAACACGGCCGAAGCCAGCGCATAACGCCAACGATGCAAAAACGTCCACAGTTGCGGCAGGTAGCTGCCTCTGTCCGGCGGTTCGGCCTCGCCCGCCTCCACCGCCTTGCGGACCTGATGCCGTTTCAGCCGGAACCGCTTCCACCAGGACATTTCCGCCTGGACCAATGCCAGCGCCGCCAGCAGAAACAACCACAGCGTGTCGTGCAAAATCGTTTCGCTCCGTTCCGGCGCCTTGTCCTGCGCCCAGACGACCAGCGCCGCGATACGCGCCATGTTCAGCAGCAGAACCTGCGCCACGCCCAGAACCGAAAAAAGCGCCACCTCGACCGGACGCAGCCGGAACAAAACGCCAACCCCAAGGGTGCACAGCAGAACCGTCACCGCCGTTCGCATGCCGCTGCACGCTTCCGGTACGCCGAACGCGCGCGCGCCGGCATGAAGCACGAACCCGTCGGCCCATACCCTTTGATTGAATCCGTGCAGAATCCATTCCGCGCCCTGAATGGACGCCTGTTGCATCCAGAACTGAAAAGCGCCGAACAAACGGCCCGGCAATGGATGAACCCAGTAGAGAAGAAAAAGAGCCAGAACAATGTCGCGGGAAAAAGAACCTGGCAACGCCCACTTCAGGCAGGCATACATAAGCAGCATTAGACCCAGCCACTCGAATTGAAGAATGGGCACGAAAATCCCGATCGCGACCAGCAGGGTGCCAGCCGCCGCCGAGACCGAAACAAGGCTGACGGGCAAAGCCGCGTCGGCATCGCGCGCAGCGTCTCGGGGCTTGGAACGAAAAAGGATGATCAGAGCGAAAAACACGCCCAGCACGAAACGCAACACGGCATCCGCGTCGTCCGCCCGGAATCGCGCGAGAAACAGCGTCATCCAAACGAGGAAAAGCGTCGCCGCAGCCGCCAGCACGGTTTTGCGCATCGCGTTCATGGTCGGATACTCTATCCGGTTCCCTATTTGATAGCAAGCCCTTTCAGTAATCCCGGTTCGCCAGCGAGCGTAAACCCAGCAGCAACGGAATCACGGTACAGGCCAGTGTCGAAAAGACCAGCCAAAGAACGGCGGCCAAGACCCCGCGACGAAAGCTTCCCCCCCCCATCCCCGCGAAGAATCTGAGATGAAACACCACGCTGAAAGGCGCAATGACGGCGAACATGAACAGCAGGCCGACCACAAGGTTCAATGTTCCGCCAAACCCGGAAACGATCGCGGACGGATTGCGCTGCTCAAGATCCAGAAACACCGCGCCCAATCCCGTGGAAAGCGCGCACACCGCCAGCGCCACAGCGGCGACGATGCCCAAGGTCGCCCACAAGGTGGCCGAAGGCACATCCAGCATGAGCGAAGAAAGCAAAGCCAACCCCGAACCGACCGCCAGCAGCCCGATCGACGATGCCGCGAACTTGGTCAGCAGAATCCGTTTCATGGAGGTCGGCGCCAGCCCCAGAATCCAAAAGCCCTGCCCCTCCATGCTGAGCTGCGGATAGACAAAACGCGACGCCAGCGAGCAGGTCACCGCCGAAATGCTGAAAACATTGAGGAACCCCATCATGTTCCGCCAGTATTCCTCGCGCGCATGATAGCGGAACGAGCGCAAATTGGCGAAATAGACGGCCAGCAATCCGAAAAATATCAAGACCTGCGACCACTGCATGGGATCGCGAAAGAACGTGCGGACATCTTTCATGAACATGGCCAGCGCATCGCGCGGGAGGAAACGCAGACAGCGGCGCAACCCGCCAAGGAGAACGGGCGCCCGCCGTTCCGAACCCCGGCCCCCTTCCAGGCTTTGCCAACTGTCGTAGAACGTGCGCGATCCGAGCCACTCGACCCCAACGCACGCCGCCGCCCCCGAAGCCGTCAGCGCACCGAACAGCATGAGACCCCGCCCCGTCGAGCCTCGGGCCAAAGCCACAATGCCTTCGGAAAACCATCCGCTCGGCAGCCAGCCGTTGGACGCCAGCCTCAAACCGGGAATCAGCCGCGTCACGTTGAAATAGACTTCTCCGGTCGGATCGTAGGTGCCTTTCGATGTCCGCCACAGCCAAACGGCCGCGACGGCGGCCAAAACGAGGCCGACCCACTTGACTCGGTCGCCGCGCGGCATCCAGCGAACCCACACGAGAACCAGCATCGTGCCGATCCCCGCGCAAAGCGTCACGAACGGCACGCTGAACAGAAACGTCCACAAGGCGAACGCCGGACCCAACCCCTGATGCCGAGCGTACGCGCCGGCAAACGGAACGATAATGAAGAAAAACGCCCAGGAAGACAACCCCG
>SLMC01000149.1 GCA_007133745.1 Kiritimatiellia bacterium | reverse complement strand
GGTTATCGCCCTCGACCAGCAGATTTCCCGCCCCCGGATCGCCGACCGACAACTCCGGCACATCTTTCAGAAGGTGAAACGGCACCTGCCGATGATGATTCTCCACCGCCTTGCGGCCTATCCAGTTCAGGGTTGGCATGGAATTATCGAGTCCCCTTGGGAGCGTGCAAAATATGTTCGCTGCCGACAGGTTCAGTCTCCCGCACGATCATACGCTTCTGCACATGCCCATTCTCATATGTAACGAGCGGCGTGCGGGTCCGCTCGGCGATTTCACGTGCTCGCTGGGCTGCACGTTTCAATGCCTCGCCAGCGCCTGCCAAATCGGCGTCATTCTTGTTCTTTTCAGTCATGGGCCTTCCTCCGACAAAATCGGCTCCTCGCCGGAATTGTCATACACTTGCCAAACATCAACCAACGATCGATAAAGACCGTTGAAGTTGCACCACCCCGTATAATAACGTCGACGGATCACATCCTCGGAAATTCCATGGCCGCCATGCGCTACCCGAGCACGCAACGCGTGCAATCGCCACATCGATTTTTTGCAGTCGCAAAAAGATCAGCTTCACGCGATATCCATTCGCCTTCCAATTCGGAATCAGTCGTCCATAGTGGCGTCCTGCCAACGTGGTTTCAAAGGCGAAACTCTCGCAGCGACTAACATGTAGGCGAATCTGCTTCAACATGAGTCGCCCTGCCGCCAAGACTGCCCGCTCCGGGGCGAAGGGGGGAGAGTCCCTCGGCAATCAGATCCGCATTGACGAAGACCGGACATCCCGCCTCATTCGGCAGAAATTCTCTGGCGAACGTGGTCTTTCCAGCCCCGTTGGGGCCGGCGATGATAACGATCTTCTTCGCCTGTCCTTTAAGCATAAACGCTTCCTTCTGGCTTCCTGTGACAAACCGGAATCAGTCCCGTCAAGAGCCTGCTCAAGGGTACGATCTGCCTGCAATGCCTTATCCACGCGCGCCCACTCGGGAACCTCGCCAAGTTTCTTGCCAAGCTGCACCTTAAGCGCGTCCATCCCGAAACCCGGATCCACATCGCAAGATGTCCCCGTCCCGACATATCCGCTTCATGTGGCAAAACAGAGGCGAGTATTGCACGAAGCAGCAAAGAAATGCAAGCGCGATTGGCTCGCTTTGATCGTAGCCCTGCGATGGCAGAAACACCGCGCCCCCCCCCAGGGAACGCCGAGCCCCTGCTCGGCAAAACACCGGCCGCCTGCTCGCGCTATACCGGACGTAGCGCTGCTATGGCCTCTGTCAGACGCTGAAAATCGTTCGGATGCGCGTCTCCAATCGTGCCGATGCGAAAGCTTTCCGCTACGGATACCTTGCCGGGATAAATTCAAATAAATCGTCCATGCGGACCAGGCCGTTTTTCGCACAACTCGAACATGGCGCCAACAGTTCGCTAACACGCCCAAGGCACATTGTCGCAGAGTGAAAGAGGGAGGCTCGTATGTTCCTGGCCGACTTGCATGTGCATTCACGCTATTCGAAACATCCGTCGGAATGGTTTCTGCAACGCATTGGCGCGGCGGAATCCTATACGGACGTTGAAGAGGTGTACCGTCAGGCCAAGGCCCGGGGCATGAGCGCGGTGACGCTGACCGACCACAACACGATCGAAGGCGCGCTCGAGCTGCATACGGCCCATCCCGACGACACGTTCGTCAGCGTGGAGGCGACCGCCTATTTTCCCGAAGACGGCTGCAAAGTCCACGTGCTGGCCTACGACATCACGCCCGCGCAATTTGCCGCCATCGACGCGCTGCGCGAAAACATCTACGCCTTGCGCGACTATCTGCGCGCCGAGTCCATCCCCTGTTCCGTCGCGCATGCCACCTACAGCGTGAACGACCGCCTGACCGCCGACACGCTCGAGAAGCTTGTGTTGCTCTTCGATGTGTTCGAGGCCGTCAACGGCGGACGAAACCAGTTGCACAACAAGACATGGGCCGACCTGCTGATGGCCTTGACGCCGGCTCGCATTGAGCGTCTGCGTCAGCGACACCCCATCGAGCCATGGAGCGCCGATCCATGGAACAAAGGGTTTACCGGCGGATCCGACGATCATGCCGGCCTGCTGATCGGACAAGTCTATACGCTGGGCTGCGACGATACGGTGGCGGGGTTTCTCGAACAACTGCGCCGCCGCGAAACGCGCGCGGCCGGTCGGCACGCCGATTACAAGTCGCTTTCCTGCGCCATCTACAAGATAGCGCATCGTTTCTCGCAGACCAAGGGTACAAACGGAAACGGCGGCCCGTTGACATTGCTCAACACGCTCTTTTTCGATCACGGCCGTTTGGGCGTGAAAAACTGGCTGGCCGTGCAGAAGCTCAAGCGCCGCAAAGGCTCGGCCAACCGTGCCATGGTGCAATGCGTCGAGGAATTGCTCGAAGGCCGGCACCGCAGTTCAACAGACGGCGAAAAGCAAATCGAGCGCATGTATCAGGGGCTCGCCACGTTGTCCGACGGATTCCTCGCGCTCTTGGCCGAATCGCTGGAAAAGGACCTGCAGAGCGGCGACGCCGGTCGTCTGCTCGGTCTCCTCTCGTCGGCGCTGCCGGCTCTGTTCATCATGACCCCCTTGCTCAGCGTGATGCGGCACATGCACGGCGACCGGGAGCTGCTGACCGACATGTCGGAACGGTTCGGGCGCGCGCCTGCTGCGCACCGGAAACTGCTGTGGTTCAGCGACACGGTCACCGATCTCAACGGCGTTGCCGTGACCATGCGCGAAATCGCCGCCTGCGCCCATGCGTCCGGACGGCCGGTGAAACTGGCGGCCTGCCTGCCGACTGAAACCAGTCAAACCGCCCTGCCGCCAGGCATCCTCGATTTGCCTTGCATCTATGCGGTAACGCCCGACTTCTACAACGCCTGGACCTTGCGTTTGCCGTCGCTGTTGCGTTCCATCGACCTGATCGCCCGGGAGGCTCCGGACGAAATCGTCATCTCCACGCCGGGCCCCGTCGGTTTGGTGGGCCTGGCCGCCGCCCGGCTGCTGCAGATCAAATGCACGGGAGTCTATCATACCGACTTCACGCGCCAGGCCGATCATTTCATCGGCGACCACTGGGTCTCCGCCATGATCGAAAGCTATACGCGCGGCTTTTTCACGCTCATGGACGAAGTGCGCGTGCCCACCTCGCGCTACATGGAGATGTTGGCCGAACGGGGACTGGACCGCGAGAAGATGAAGTTGTTCTCGC
>SLMC01000197.1 GCA_007133745.1 Kiritimatiellia bacterium | reverse complement strand
ATTCCAAGCTTCCAATATTCCATCATTCCAGATGGTATGGGATGATACTGTTTCGAATTACAGCGCCGTAATCGCATGAACCACGAGCCCCGAGCGCAGCTTGGGCTCGAACCAGGTCGATTTGGGCGGCATGATCCGGTTTTCGTCGGCAACCGCCATAATCCGGGCCAAGGCGACCGGCGCCAACGCGAACGCCACGCGGGCATCCAGTCCGCAACGGCGTTCCAGCTCTTTCATGCCACGCATGCCGCCCACAAAATCCACGCGCGGATCGGTGCGAATGTCACGTATGCCCAGAATCGGCGCCAATACGCGATCCTGTAGCACGGACGCGTCCAGCCGCTCCACGGCGTCGGCGCTCGCATCCGCCGCGACCGGAATCCGCACCCGATGCCAGGCCCCGTCCAGGAACATGCCGAACCGACCCGCCCCCAAATCGGGCGCCCCCCCGCTCGTCGGCTCGGCCTCGAATCCCGCCTCGACAAGCCGACTCATGAACTCGGTCGCCGTCAGCCCGTTCAAATCCTTGACCACGCGATGATAGCCCATCACGCGCAGCTCGTCGTCCGGAAACAGCACGGCAAGAAAACGGTTGTATTCCTCCCGTCCGGTATGACTCGGATTCTTCGCCCGCAACGTGTCCCGAACACGGGCCGCCGCCGCCGCCCGATGATGACCGTCGGCGATATACAGGCGGGAAACGTCCTGGAAGCCGACTTCCAGCGCCTTGAGCGCGTCCGGCTCCGAAACCGTCCACAGCGTATGCCGCACGCCATCGGCGCTTTCGAAGTCGCAAACGGGATCCGTCGCCTCGATCCCGCGCAGGATGGCCCGAACCGCGGACTGCGCCCGATACGCCATCAGAACCGGACCGGTATGCGCGCCAACCGCCTCGATATGGCGCGCCCGTTCGTCTTCCTTGTCGCGCCGCGTCAACTCATGCTTGCGAATGACGCCGCTCTCGTAATCCTCAACGGAAACGCACGCAACCAAACCGCTTTGGCTGCGGCCGTCCAAGGTCAAACGATAGACGTAAAAAACCGGGTTTGTCTCCGCGACAAAGAGCCCCTGCTCCCTCATGTTGCCGAATGCGGACGCGGCCAGCGCATAGAGAGCGCCGTCTGGCGAGCCCGCGCCCGGCGCCGTTTGAATCTCGGGCTTCGTCACCCGCAGAAACGTATCGGGATTCTCCAGCGCAATGGCGCGCGCCTCGTCTTCGCCGAGCACGTCATAGGGCGGGGCCGCCACGCGCGCCGCACGGCTCGACTCGACCCGCAACCCCCGAAACGGTTTTACTTCAGCCATAAAAAACTCCGTAAGACGGGCTCCGCCCCGCCCTGTTTGCTTGTTTGCGATCCGGCCCCCTTGCCGCCTTGTGCGGCAGGAGCCAAGAATTTGGAGGCGTGATTGCTTGTGCGTGTGCGGGTGCGTGAGTGTGTGGGGAAAAACTCGCATACTCCCAAACCCACATACCCGCACACCTGGGTTGCGGGCGCTGCCCGCCTTAAAAAAGTTAAGCCGATCAAGCCCCTCCTGCAAGCGCGGCCATCGTTTCCCCGGCCCATTGCCCCGCCCGTTCAACCGCCGCCTCCGGATTCTTTTTCAAAGGGGAAACAAAATCGATTTCGGCAACGATCTCGTTGCCCGCCAACGCGGCCCGCAACTTGCCGAAAGCATCGCCTTTGCCGCCGCCGTGACACAGAAACAGGGCCGTCTTCCTGCCGGCCAGCGGCGTCCTTGCGAAAAAGGAACGCAACGCCGGCGCATAACAGCCTGCCCATACGGGCGAACCGATAAACAGCATGTCATAGTCCCCGGGCTTTCGGTCCAGCGGCTGCAACGCGGGACACTGCTTCGAAACAACCTGATAGCCGCCTTTCACTATTCTCATGGGAACGGAACTCGGCATAGCCTTCGCCAGCTTCAATTCCAGCGTATCCGCGCCCGCCGCCTTGGCTATAGCCTCGGCAACAAGCCGGGTGTTGCCGTCCAAGGAATAATGCAAAACAAGCGTTTTCATCGAAAACTCCTTCCCGTCACATTTAGAATAATCCCATGCATACCGCATTCTCAACATAAACACAACTGTCATTTGCGGCAATAAACAAACAAAAGCCACCGGCTCTGCCAATGGTATCTGACTTCCGCAACGCGCCCGACCTCCCGCCAAACACGTTCGGCGCGCTGCGGCACATTTCCGCTTGATTTCGATGTGGACGCAGGCTAGTGTACGCGCTTTTCGTCAACGAACCTCAAAACGACCTGAAAAGGGAAAAAGACTTATGGACCCCGTACAATCCGTGCTCGATACCGTCAAAAAACGCAATCCGGGCGAGACTCAATTCCTTCAGGCCGTTCAGGAAGTGCTGACTTCGATTCAACCGGCGCTGGAACGGCAGCCGGACTATGCCGAGGCCGGCATTCTCGACCGCATCGTAGAGCCCGAACGGGTCGTCGCGTTCAGGGTCCCCTGGCTGGACGACGGCGGTCGCGTTCAGGTCAACCGCGGCTTCCGCGTGCAATTCAACAGCGCGATTGGCCCTTACAAAGGCGGACTCCGCTTCCATGCCTCGGTCTATCAGGGAATCGTCAAGTTTCTGGCCTTCGAACAAATCTTCAAGAACGCGCTGACCACCCTGCCCATGGGCGGCGGCAAAGGCGGATCGGATTTCGATCCCAAAGGCAAGTCCGACAACGAAGTCATGCGGTTCTGTCAATCGTTCATGACCGAGCTGTTCCGGCATATCGGGCCGGATACCGACGTGCCCGCCGGCGACATCGGCGTGGGCCGCCGCGAAATCGGCTACCTGTTCGGCCAGTACAAACGGCTGGCCAACGAGTTCACCGGCGTCCTGACCGGCAAAGGCCTCGACTGGGGCGGCTCGCTCATACGACCGGAAGCCACCGGGTACGGATGCGTCTATTTCGCAGAGGAAATGCTCAAGACCCGCGACGAATCCTTCGAAGGCAAAACCTGCCTCGTGTCGGGATCGGGCAACGTAGCCCAGTTCACCGTTGAAAAGCTCAACGAGCTCGGCGCGCGAGCCGTCAGCTTGTCCGACTCGTCGGGCACAATCTTCGACAAGGACGGGATCGACCCCGAAAAGCTCGCGTTCGTCAAGGTTCTCAAGAACGTAAAACGAGACCGCATCAAGGCGTACGCCGAAAAGTACGGGGCGGAATACCGGGCGGGCGCTCGGCCTTGGGATGTGCCGTGCGACTGCGCGT